>NZ_JACVUD010000008.1:0-79361 GCF_016624905.1 Stenotrophomonas sp. S49
CCCCCCCCCCCCCCCCCCCCCCCCCCCCCCCCCCCCCCCCCGACTCTACCACCCCTCGTTTCGCATCATGGCGACGCCCGAGAGGTCATCGCACCCCGTTTCCCATCGTCGCAACGGCCGAAAGGTCACGGCCCTCGTTTCGCATCATCGCGACGCCCGAAAGGTCATCGCACCCCAATTTCCAATCATCGCGACACCCAAACGGTCACCGCGCTGCATCCTCCACCACCACCAGCTCCGCATCCCCCACCTCATACGATGCGCTGGCAATATCCGCATCGAACCGCTGCACCCGCAGCGTGCCGGTCAACCGATACGCATCCCACAAGGCGCCCGGCGCCATCGGCTGCGCCAGGCGCACATGAATCACCTGGTTCGGCGGTGGCGGCGGAACATGGATGCACGCGCCGTAGAACGGTACCAACAATCCCTCGCTCACCCGCCCGGCATCGTCGCCGCCCAGCGGCACCAGATAGCCCTGTAGGCGCACCGGCCGACCGTCCACCGCTTCCACCACCGCCGACGAACCAAACTGCTTGGCGCGCACCGGGCTGGAATGGTCGATCACCGTTCCCGGCGCACTGCCGGCACCGCTGTCATCGATCAGCCCGCCAATACCCTGCATCCCGTTGCCGCGGGCAACACCGATCTGCGGCGGGGGTCGCTGGAAGACATCCTGGTCCGGCATCAAGCTGTCCCATTGCGCGATCACCGCAGCCTCGGGCGGACTGCTCGACACCGCGACGGCACTGGGCGTCACCGCCGGTTCACGCCCGCAGGCTCCAAGCAGACCCAGCACCACGATCAGCAAGCCGCTACGGTTCATACGGCCTCAGCGTCGGCTCGCGCATGCTGTACGCCGAGCCACCGAGGTCGTCGTCCGCCCGCTCGGCCTGCAGATGCCCGGCCAGGAAGTACGGCGCATACATGTCCGGCATCGCGATCGGTTCCGGCAGCCGCACATGAACGATCTGGTTCGGCGGCGGTGGTGGCACATGGATGCACGCGCCGTAGTACGGCACGAACAGGAATTCACTCAAGCGCCCGTCGGCCGCGGTGCCCAGCGGCACCACATAACCGGGCAACCGCACCGGTCGCTGCAGCACCGCGTCCACCGTGCGGAATGTACCGAACTGCGCCATGCGCCGGTTACCGCTGTGCTGCACCTCCGGCCCGTCGCCACGCTCCAGCGCTGCCAGCTCGTCGGGCGGCAGCATCTGCAGCCAATCCAGTTCCTGTTCGACCGCCGCCGCAGCGACAGGCGCATCCTGCGGTAGCGCCGTCACGCCGGCATCCACCGGACGCTGGCAGGCCGCCAGCAGCAGCAACGACAACGCAAACACGTGGCGCATGTTCATACCTCCGGCGCCAGGCCATCGGCCAGCGTGCGCCGGTAGGCCAGCAGCGCCGGTACCAGGCCGGCCACTGCACTCAGCGCCACCAGCGCCGCCACCCAGGCCAGTTCGCGCAGATCCGGCCACACATGCGTGATCGAAAGCCCGTAGTGGGCCAATGCCCACTCGCGTCCAGCCAGGCTGACGGCCGCCAAGACGCCCAGCGCCAGCACGACGGCCACCGTGCTGCTGGCCACCGCTTCCAGCACCAGCAGTCCGGCCACTGCAGCCGGGCGCGCACCGCAGGCGCGCAGCACCGCCATCTCTCGACGGCGCTCCTGCAGCGTGCTGACCAGCATCGCCACCAGCGACACCAGCCCCAGCAGCACCACCATCGCGCTGATCAGCCGCAGCGCCTGTTCGGCACCGCCCAGGCTCTGCCACAGCTGCTGCAGCGTCACACCCGGAAGAATCGCCATCAATGCCTCATCGGGGTAATCGTTGATGCGCCGCTGCACCGCAAATGTTGCCACCCGCGAGTGCAGGCCCAGCATGAACGCGGTGATGCTGGTCGGGGTCAGATCACTGTGGCGCGCTGCATCGGCACTGATCTGCTGGCTGCGCATCGGCACGCCCGAGCGCCAATCCAGATGGATCGCTTCGATCGCCGGCAGTGACACCAGCACCGACGAATCAACCGGCGTACCGGTACGCTGCAGCACGCCACTGATCCGGAACGGCTTGTCGGCGTGCGAGGCCAGAGTCACTGCACCGGTACCGTGGGCCAGTACCAGCGTATCGCCTACCCCCACCCGCTGTGCGCGCGCCACATCGGCGCCCAGCACGGCGTCGTACAGATCATCGAAGACCCGGCCGTCGGCAAGCTGCAGGGCATGCCCGGCGCCGTAGCGGTAGTGGTCGAAGTAGCCGGCCGTGGTGCCGATCACCCGGTAACCACGCCACGAATCGCCCAGCGACAGCGGCACCGCCCACTTCACCTGCGGCAGCGCGGCCAGTTCCTGGTAGGACTGCCAGGACACGTTGTTGGTCGCATCCCCCATGTGGAATACCGAATACAGCAGCAGGTTCACCGGCCCCGAGCGTGCGCCCACGATCAGGTCGGTGCCCGACACCGTGCTGGCGAAACCTTCATGCGCCTGCGTGCGTACCCGCTCCACGCCCAGCAGCAGGGTCACGCTCAGGGCAATGACCAGCATCGTCAGGCCCGCGCCCAGCGCACGACTGCGCAGGCTGGCCCAGGCCAGTTCAAGCATGGGCCACCTCCACGTCGTTGATCGCCTGCAGATCCAGCACCTGGTCGAACAGCGCCAGCAGACTGTCATCGTGGCTGACCACTACCGCCGTGGTCCCGGCCGCCTGGCATTGCGCGGTCATCAGCTGCAGGAAGGCATTCGCGGCCTCGCGGTCCAGCGCCGAGGTCGGCTCATCGGCCAGCAGCACGGCGGGCCGACCGATCAGCGCACGTGCCGCCGCCACGCGTTGCTGCTGGCCCACGCTGAGTGTTCCGGCGCGCCGCTGCATCACTGCCGGGTCCAGCTGCAGCGCCTGCAACAGCCGCGCGATCTCAGCGGTCGCGCCGCCCTGCACGCGGGCGCTGCGTGCCCTCGAAAAGCGCACGCCCAGCGCCACGTTGTCGTGCACGCTCAGGAACGGCAACAGGTTGAACTGCTGGAACACCACGCCCAGCTGGTCGGCACGGAAACGATCACGCGCCGCACCGCCCAGCGCGTGCAGCGCATGCCCGGCCACCTGCACGCTGCCCTGCTGCACTTTCAGCACCCCGGCCAACAGACCCAGCAGCGTGCTCTTGCCCGAGCCGCTGGCCCCGCGCAGCAACACGCTGCTGCCGGCGGCAATGTGCAGCTGGGGTATATCCAGCACAGCGTGCGCGCCGTAACCGAAGCGCACCGCGTACAGAGCGATGATGGGCGCGCCGGTCATGGCACCAGCACCACACGCAGATTGTCCGGCGTCACGATACTGCGCCCCTGGCCGGCGGCTGTGGCGGTGTTGACGATGACCTCGGCCAGGCCCGGAAACACGGCGGGCAGGGTGACCAGCACCACCCGCAGCGCCGCCGGGTTGGCGCAGCGGTAGGCCAGCGATGCCGTGAACCCCGCATGGGCATGCGTGTTGCTGCCGGTGCTGGCGGAGCGCGGCTGGAAGCCCTCAGCCCGGGCATCGGCGCGGATGCGCGTGCACTGCGCGGCGCTGGGCAGGGTCAGCCAACGGCCCTCTCGCAGCACCGTCAGGGCACGCTGCAGGGCCGCGCGCTCGGCTTCGTTCGCGGGCGGACGTTCGTAATCCAGCACGCCCATGCCCGGCGCGGCCAAGGTCAGCTCCAGGGCGCCGTTGTCCACGGCCAGATCAACGTCGGCCTGGCCGTGTACGTGCGCGCCGAGCTGCCGGTGATCATGTGCGTGCGCCGCTGGCAAGGCGCTCAGCAGCAGGAATGCAAAGGTGTACTTCATGGCGGATCCTATTTGTTACTATGTAACATTATGGACCACATCACCACGCTTACCGCAAGCCACGTCACCCAACCGCCAGCATCGGCACGCTGGCATGCCCGCTTCGATTTCGGTGCTGCGTGGCTGGCCATGGCCTGCGCCGCACACTGCATCACCTTGCCGCTGCTGCTGGCCTTCGTGCCGGCGGCGCTGATGGCGTTGCGTTCGTTCCAGCACCCGGCGCACGGCCTGATGACCGCCCTGCTGGTCATGTCTCGCTGGGAATGGGTGTTCGCGCTGCTGGCCACGGTGTTGGCGGTGGCCAGCACTACGTTGGGGCGGCGCCGGCATCATCGATCCCTGCCGCTGGGCCTGGCGTTGGCGGGCGCGTTGGCTCTGTTGCCATCGGCACTATATGCGCCGCTGAAGGAATCGCTGCTGTGGCATGGCCTGCTGACCGCATGCGGCGGCGTGCTGCTGGCCGCCGCGCATATTGCAAACCGCCGCGCGTCGCGTCGCGTTCGCCCGACCGCCCACGCCCGCGCCCGCGCACGGCCGTAGAGTCGAGCTTGCCCGACTGTCGTTCGCGCAATGCCGCACAGAGCAGTCGAGCAAGCTCGACTCTACCGTTCATGCGCACTGCCCTTATGGCTGCCATGAAAAATACGCGAAACGGCCCGCGCGGCCCGCGTGATAGCGTCGCCACTGCCATCACACAGCCCATCGCCATGCGCACACTCGCCCTGACTCTGCTCACCGCCCTGCCCTTCGCCGCCGCCAGCGCCGAGCCCGTGCCGCTGCCGCAACTGAAGGCCTACACCGTCGACAGCGACTGGCTGCAGCCGATCGCACCGCTGCAGATTGCCGACCACACCTGGCAGATCGGCACTGCCGAACTCACCGCGCTGCTGGTGCAGACGCCGGAAGGGGCGGTGTTGCTCGATGGCGGCATGCCGCAGATGGCCGATCATCTGCTGGCCAACATGAAACTGCGCGGCGTGGCACCGCACGATCTGCGCCTGATCCTGCTCAGCCATGCCCATGCCGACCACGCCGGCCCGGTGGCCGAACTGAAGCGCCGCTCTGGTGCGCAGGTGCTGGCCAACGCCGAAACCGCCGTGCTGCTGGCACGCGGTGGCAGCAACGACCTGCACTTCGGCGATGCCATCACCTTCCCGCCGGTGCAGGCCGACCGCATCGTCATGGACGGCGAAGTCGTCGAATTCGGCGGCATCCGCTTCACCGCGCATTTCGTTCCCGGGCATACCCCCGGCAGCACCGCCTGGACCTGGACCGACACCCGCAACGGCGCACCACTGCGCATCGCCTATGTGGACAGCCTGAGCGCACCGGGCTACACGGTGAAGGACAACCCGCGCTACCCGCATCTGCCGCAGGATTTCCAGCGCAGCTTCACCACGGTGCGCAGCCTGCCCTGCGATCTGCTGCTGACCCCGCACCCCGCCGCCAGCGGCTGGAACTACCGCGCCGGCAACGAAGCAGCCGCCAAGGCGTTGACCTGCAGCGCGTATGCCGATGCCGCCGAGCGCAATCTGCGCCAGCGCTGATCCGGCTCCGACAGCAGGGGCTGGCTACGGAACCGCGCGCAGCACGTCCGGCGCCAGCCCCGCGGCATCGCGTTCGCGCTGCAGATCGGTAAACGCCTTCAGTGCCGGCGGTACGTGCCGGTGCCCGGGGAAGTACAGGTACAGGCCCGGGAACGGCGGGCACCACGCGTCCAGCACCGGCACCAGCGCGCCACTGTCCAGGTCGTCACGGATGTGCCATTCGGACAGGAATGCCAGGCCTACGCCGGCCAGCGCCGCCGCACGCGCGGCCTGCAGTTCGGCCACCACCAGCCGCGCCGGCGGATCCACCTGCAGCACCTGGCCACGGTGCTCCAGTTCCCAGCGGTACAGCCCGCCATGCGACAGGCGCGTGCGGATCGCCGCGTGCGTGGCCAGTGCGTCCGGGGTGTCCGGCGTGCCGTGCGCGGCCAGGTAGCCCGGCGCCGCCACCACCCGCATGCGCTGCTGGCGGTACAGCGGCACCGCCAGCATGTCCTGCGGCACCTGCTCGTGCAGGCGCACGCCGGCATCGAAACCATCGGCCACGATATCCACCAGCCGGGCTTCGGCTGCCATTTCCAACCGCACGCGCGGGTAGCGCTGCACGAACTCGGCCACCAGCCCAGACAGCATGCGCGTGCTTTCCGGCGGCACGTTGATGCGCAAGGTGCCGCCGGGGTCACGCTCATTCTCGTGCAGCGCTTCGCCTGCGCCGCGGATCGCCTCCACCGCCGGCCCCACCTGCGCCACGTAACGCGCGCCGGCCTCGGTCAGCGCCACGCTGCGCGTGGTGCGATGGAACAGACGCGCCTGCAGCCGCGCTTCCAGGCCGGCCACCGCATGGCTGAGCGCCGAGGTGGACATGCCCAGCTCGCGCGCCGCCGCGCGGAAGCTGCCTCGCCGGGCCACGGCCAGTACGGCCTCCAGCTCCACCAGTCCGGATCGATGCACGGCCGCACTCACATAGTCCCGGAAATCGGGACTCCCCATCCACCATAAACCGGATTCCCAGCACGGTCGAGCAGGGACAGACTGGCCGCACCTTCCCAACGGATCCCACGCCATGCAGCGCATCGAGCAGCACTACATCAACGGCGCCTTCGTCGCCTCGCACGGCCAGCAGCTGGCCGACCTGCACAACCCAGCCACCGAAGCGGTGATCGGCCAGGTGCGGCTGGGAGATGCGGTGGACGCCGAACGCGCCATCGCCGCCGCCCACGCCGCGCTGCCGGCCCAGGCCGCGCGCAGCGTGGAAGAACGGCTGGCCCTGCTGGGTCGTTTCCGCGATGCCATGGCCGCCCGCCGCGATGACCTGCATGCCGCCGTGCTGGCCGAGTACGGCGCACCTTCGGCGCGCTCGCGCTGGATGGTGGAACACCCGGTGCAGGTGATCGAAGACGCCATGAAGGTCCTGGCCGACTTCCCGTTCCAGCGCAGCGTCGGCCAGGCCCAGGTGCATTACTTGCCGGTGGGCGTGGCCGGCATCATCACGCCTTGGAACAGCAACGCCGCCTTCATCTGCGCCAAGCTGGCCACCGCGCTGGCCGCCGGCTGCACGGCCGTGGTCAAGCCCAGCGAACTGTCGGCCCTGCAGACCCAGGTGGTGATGCAGGCGCTGCACGCCGCGCAGTTGCCGCCGGGCGTGGCCAACATCGTCAACGGCGCCGGGCACGACGTCGGTGCCGCGCTCAGTGCCTCGCCGCAGGTGGCCAAGATCTCCTTCACCGGCTCCACCGGCACCGGCCGCGCGATCCTGCGTGCGGCCGCGGACAGCTTCAAGCGCGTCACCCTGGAACTGGGCGGCAAATCGCCCACGATCATCCTCGACGATGCCGACGCGGACAGCGCCGCCGCCTTGGCGGTGCAGGCGGGCTTAATCAACAGCGGCCAGGCCTGCGTGGCCGGCACCCGCATCCTGGCGCCGGAAGCGCGCCGCGCCGAACTAGAAGACGCGCTGGCGCGTGCGGTGCAGGCCGTACGCAGCGGTGACCCACAGGATCCCGCCACCCAGGTCGGGCCGATGGTCAGCCAACGCCAATGGGAGCGCGTGCAGGGCTATATCCGCACCGGTCTGAGCGAAGGCGCGCGGCTCCTGGCCGGTGGCGAAGGCCGCCCCGACGGTCTGCAGCGTGGCTGGTTCGTGCGCCCCACGCTGTTCACCGATGTGCGGAATGACATGACCGTGGCCCGCGAGGAGATCTTCGGGCCGGTGCTGTGCATCATCGGCTACCGCGACGAGGCCGATGCCGTAGCGATTGCCAACGACAGCCCCTATGGCCTGAGTGCCCTGGTGATCGGCGCCGACACCCCGCGCGCCACCGCCGTGGGCCGGCAGATCCAGTCCGGCCGCGTACTGGTGAACACCCTGCAGCACGAATCGCTGGCCCCGTTTGGCGGCATGAAGCAATCGGGCATTGGCCGCGAAAGCGGCCAGTGGGGCCTGGAAGCGTTCCTGGAGCCGCAGACCGTAATGGCCGCGCAGTAACCCGACCGGCGAATGGTAGGTGCCCACCTTGGTGGGCACGCGTTTGCCTGGTAGGTGCCGACCTTAGTGGGCACGCCTCTGCCTGGTAGGTGCCGACCTTGGTCGGCACGCTCGTGCCCACCAAGGTGGGCACCTACCAAAGCCGATTGCTTGTGCCCACCAAGGTGGGCACCTACCAGAGCGGATTGCTGGTGCTACCGAAGCAGTATCCGCCCTTTCGCCGCGGTTACCGGCTCATCGAATACGGCGCCTGCGCCGCCTGCCCCGGCCAGTCCTTGTTCGGCTCGGCCTGCATGGTGAAGCGCAGTTCGCCACCGGCCAGGATCTCGTCATGGCGCAGGAACGTGCGCTGCAGCGGCTTGCCGTTCAACATCACACCGCCCACATAGGTGTGCTTGTCATCCAGCCCGTCGGCCACGATGGTGAACGTCTTGCCATTGGGCAGGCGCATCGCGGTCTTCGGCAGGAACGGACGGCCCAGAATGTACTCGCCCGAACCCGGTGCCACCGGATAGAAGCCCAGCGCGGTGAACACGTACCACGCCGACATCTGGCCGACGTCGTCGTTGCCAGCCAGGCCATCGGGGCGGTCGGCGTACTGCGTGTCCATGATCTGCTTCAGGCGGGCTTGGCTGCGCCACGGCTGGCCGGCATAAGAGTACAGGTAGGCCACGTGGTGGCTGGGTTCGTTACCGTGCGCGTACCAGCCGATCAGGCCGGTGATGTCTTCCATGTGTTCAAAGATGGACGGATCGACCTTGGCGTTGAAGACCTCGTCCAGCCGCGCCAGCAGCTTGTCGCTGCCGCCGTGCGCTGCGGCCAGTCCGGCCACGTCCTGCGGCACATACCAGGAATACTGCCAGGCATTGCCTTCGGTGTAGTCGGTGCCGTAACCGCTGGCACTCGGGTCGAACGGCGTGCGGAAGCTGCCATCACGCTTGCGCGCGCGCATGAAGCCGGAGTCCTTGTCGAACGCATTGCGCCAGTTGCCGGCACGCTTGTCGAAGGTGGTGGCCACGTCGGTCTTGCCCATCGCCTGCGCCATGCGCGCGATGGTCCAGTCATCGAAGGCATATTCCAGCGTCTTGCTGGCGGCCTCACCTTCCTCATCGATCGGCACATAGCCCAGCTCGCGATATTGCGCGATACCGTCGTAGGGACCGTAGTTGGCCGTCTCGACCATGGCCTTCAGCGCCTTGTCGGCGTCGAAACCACGGATGCCCTTGACGTAGGCATCGGCGATCACCGGCACCGCGTGGTAGCCGATCATGCACCAGTCTTCCAGGCCATGGAACGACCATACCGGCAGCATGCCGTAGGGGCTGTGGTCGTGGTGGGCCAGCATCGAATTGATGAAGTCGCTGTTGCGCTTTTCCGGCTGCACCAGGGTCAGCAGGGGATGCAGGGCGCGGTAGGTATCCCACAGCGAGAACGTCGAGTAGTTGGTGTAGCCCTCGGCCTTGTGCACCGCATTGTCGGCGCCGCGGTACTGGCCGTCGGCATCCATGAACAGCGTCGGCCCCAGCAGGGTGTGGTACAGCGCGGTGTAGGCGCTGCGCCGTGCATGCTCGGGCGCATCGATATCCAGCACCGACAGTGCCTTCGTCCACTCCTGCTTCGCCTGCGCACGCACACGGTCGAAATCGAAATCGGCAACTTCCGCGTCGAGATTGGCGATGGCACCGGCCTCGCTGACCGGCGAGATCGCGACCTTCACGATCAACGGCGCGTCCAGCTTGCCGAAATCGAAGGTACCGACCAGCTGCCGGCCCTCGATCTGTGCACGCTGCTTCGGGTCCTTCTCACCCGGGGGCGCAAAGCCCTTGTAGACGATGTCCTTCTCGGTGCTGTGCAGCTCGTGGCTGGTCAGCGGCCGCGAGAAGCGCATCGCGAAATACAGCTGGCGGCCCGCCGCCCAGCCGCGCGTTTCACGGAAGCCGGTGACCGTGCCGTCGTCGCGGACGCGCACCCGCGACCACAGGATCTTGCCCGGGTAGTCGTACATGCTGGTGCGCATGTCCAGCAGCATCTTCGCGTCGGCACCCTTGGGGAAGGTGTAGCGATGCACGCCGACGCGGGCGCTGGTGGTCAGCTCGGCGCGCACCTTGTAGTCGTCGAGGGTGACCGCGTAGTAACCCGGCTCGGCCTTCTCGTCGTCATGGCGGAAGCGCGAGGCATAGCCGCTGCGCGGCTTTTCCGGATCACCACGTTCCAGGCCGGGCTCGCCGGTGAACGGCATCACCAGGATGTCGCCCAGATCCGAATGGCCAGTGCCGGAGAAATGCGTGTGCGAGAAGCCGACGATGCTGCTGTCGTCGTAGCGGTAGCCGGCTGCCCAGCCATAGGCCTTTTCGCGCGGCTGGATGCGCGTGTCCGGGCTGAGCTGGACCATGCCGAACGGCACGGTGGCACCCGGGTAGGTATGCCCTTCCCCACCGGTGCCGATGAAGGGATCGACCGAGGCATAGGCCTTCTCTGCGGCGGACCGCGCGGGGGCAGCACCGGCCAGACCGGAAACGAACATCGCCGAGGCAGCGACAGCGAGCAGGAAACGACGTTGCGACAGGGGCATCGGCATTTGGATCGATTCAGGTGATGGTCAGGAGCCTAGCATCACGTGCTCCGCTCTGCATGTTGCGACGCAGCTGAACCGTTCCATACACGACAACATGAGTCCATTTTCATCTGCAACTTTTTGTATTTCCGCCAGCGTGACCGGTCATGACACTGTGCCGGCATCTCAACGGCCCGGCGGAGCGGCCCGCGATCGGGACAGTTGCTTGCCAACACAGGATGCGAGCTCCGCCGCGCCACATCGTCAGGAAAACCCCCGGGTCACACCCGCTTCACGACGTCTTAGCGTCTGATACAAATTAGCTCAGTCCGTACGGGTGTCTTCCGAAAGTTCTCTCACAACAGGAGTCTCCTTATGAAGGACGCTGTCCGTCGTTCCCTCGCATTGGCTGTGGCCAGCTCTCTTGCCTTCGCTGCCGCACCGGTACATGCGCGGACGCTTACCCCGGGCCAGTCGGCTACCGTGCAACCTGGAGACACCGCCGAGACGTGGAGCCTGTCTGGAGCGACGCTTACCGTCAATCCTGGTGGACAAACGCTGCGCATAGCCGCAGGATCTTCTTCGAACCTGCTTCTATTGGGGGCGGGGGTGTCGGCAGATGTAGCGAGTGGCGCCGTCGCTCTCAATAACAGCACGAGTGAGATCAACGACACCAATATCCGCAACACCGGCGGGCGAGCACTTACCTTGGCTGATGTAGGTGGTGGTGGGCTGCCAGGCTCAGTAGCCACGGTCAGGCGAAGTGATCTTCTCGGCCTCGGTGTGGGCGCCAGCGTGGCTACCGCCGTTTCCAGCCAGCGCGCGATTCTGATCGTTGACGCTACCCGCATTGAGGCGCTTGCGAACAATGGCGCCTCGGCAACGTTAGCCGGGAACGGTCTGCTGGTGATCGGAACTGCTGATGTATCGGTTCAGAATGGCAGCAGCGTAATTGGCGCTCAGAACGGGATCTATGCAATCGATACAGACGTTGGTGGCGCCTCCAATATCAGCATTGACGGCTCCCTCATCGAAGGACAAACGGGTGCCGCTGTACGGGTTGCTCCCTCGCGTTCCCTGACGTCCCCGCGATCAAACGTGGTCTTCAATGTCCGCAACAACGGCCAGCTCGTCGGCGGTGACGGCAATCTGCTCTTTGTCGAGGCACCGGACGCGACTGTTGGCTTCAACGTCGACGACTCGCGCCTCACCGGCAACATCATCAACACGGTCGGCAGCACCGTCGACGTCAGCCTTACCAACAACGCCACCCTGCTCGGCGTCATCCAGGGCATCACATCGATGTCGCTGGACAACGCCCGCTGGCAGATGAGCGGTGACAGCAGCACCGGCAGCCTGTCACTGGGCAGCGGCGGTGAAATCGCGCTGGGCGATGGCGCCGCCTTCCACACCCTCAACGTGTCCGGCAACTTCACCGGGGCCGATGGCACTCTCATCTTCAACACCGTGCTGGCCGGCGACGATGCGGCCAGCGACAAGCTGGTCATCGGCGGTGACACCAGCGGTACGGCCAACGTGCGGGTCGACAACGTCGGCGGCGCAGGCGCGCAGACGGTCAACGGTATCGAGCTGATCAGCGTGGCTGGCGCGTCCAACGGCCAGTTCAACCTGGCTGGCCGCGCGGTCGGCGGCCAATACGAGTACTTCCTGCACAAGGGCACGGGCACCGATGGCAACTGGTACCTGCGTTCGGTGCTGCCGACCGCACCGGACCCGTGCGAGGTCGATCCGAGCCTGCCCGAGTGCAACCCGTCACTGCCGGGTCCGGATCCCGACCCGGTGCTACGCCCCGAGCCCGGCGCCTACCTGGCCAACCTGCAGGCCGCGCAGACCATGTTCCGCCTTGGCTACCACGATCGCCATGCCGGCCAGAATGCCGGCCGCGCGTGGGCCCGCGTGGATGGTTCGCGCAACGGCTTCGATGCGGTCAGCCAGCAGCTGGACATCCGCGGCAACAGCCAGGCCCTGACCGTCGGCGCCGATCTGTGGCGCGCCGACACTGGCAGCAGCGTGGGCGTGATGCTGTCCACCGGCAACGCCAGCAGCACCTCCACCAACGAGCTGACCGGCTACTACGCCCGCAGCAAGGTGAAGGGCGAGGCGCTGGGCCTGTATGGCACGTGGCGCGGTGGCAATGGCGCCGACCCGTATGCGGGCTTCTATCTGGATGGCTCGGTGCGGCGTGCGCAGTTCCGCAACCGTGTGGAAGGCATCGGCCTGGCCGGCGAGCGTTACGACAGCCGGGCCTGGCAGGGCGCGGTGGAAGGCGGTTATGCCTTCCGCGTGGGCGGCGCCAGCAACGGCGGCATTTACCTGGAACCGCAGCTGCAGGTGGGTTACAGCCGTTGGGATGATTATCGCCATACCGAAACCAACGGCACGGTGGTCGTTACCGAGAACGCCGATGGCCTGTTCGGCCGCGCCGGCCTGCGCCTGTCCGGCGTGACCCGCTGGGGCAATGGTGCGGCCGAAGTGCAGCCCTACCTGGCCGCCAATTGGCTGCATACCCGCGCCGAGTCGCAGATCAGCATGGACGACGAGGTGGTGGATGCACGCATCCCGCGCAGCCGTGGCGAGTTCAGTGCCGGTGCCTCGGTGAAGTTTGGTAGCGGTGTGGGCATCTGGGGCGGGCTGTCGCTGCAGCGCGCCAGTGGCTACCACCAGAATGCCGCGCAGGGGGGCGTGAGTTACAGCTGGTAATCGAGCCGGCAAACCCTGCTTTCGGGGTGTCATGCGCGTTAGAGGCGCATGACACCCTGCAACCCCATTGGAAGGGCGCCGTCCTTACGGGCATTCACCTCGCAGAGGCGATACAACAGCGCAGCGACGTAAACGCGGCCCTTTCCTGAAGTTGGATTTCAAAAGGAGCTTTCTCATGAAGATCGCCGTTCGTCGTTACCTCGCACTCGCTGTAGCTAGTTCTCTTGCCCTGGCTTTCGCACCGGTACATGCGCGTTCGCTAACCCCGGGGCAAAGTGCCACGGTGCAGCCGGGAGACGTGTCGGAGACGTGGACGCTTGACGGTGCCCAGCTTTTCGTCAATCCCGGCGCCCGCACGTTGGACATCGACACGCGGCCAGGGTCACAAATCACCATCGTCGGCGGCGAGGTTGCCACTACTAGAAACATAGCCGGAATCACCTTACAGGCCAGCGACCTGACGCTCTCCAACTCGACAGTGTCAAGCACGTCCTGGCGTGCTATTGCGCTTGCAAGTGGGGCCACACCCAACGGTTCCACCGCCAGCATCACCAACAGCCAGATCACCGGACTGGGCGTGGGCATCAGTGTCTTCTCCCAGTCGGCGCTGCGCTCCACGTTGATTGTCGACAGCACACAGGTGACCGGGAAGATGAACACCTCGTCCAACCCGGCCTTGAATGGCAGCGGCATCCTGGCGCTTGAGAACGCAGATATCCTAATCGGCAACGGCAGCGTCGTCACTGGCGAGCAGATCGGCATTTACGCCACTGGCAGCCAGTCAACGTCCGGCGCTACCAATGTTGTAATCGACGCGTCCCGTGTCGAAGGCAAGGCAGGCTCCGCACTTTTGGTTGGCCCGGGAGCGGTAGGCGCCGCAGATAGTGACGTTCAGTTCACCGTTCAAAATCACGCCGAACTCGTCGGCAGCAACGGGAATCTGCTTGAAGTCACCTCTGCGGCAGCAACCGTCGGCTTCACCGTCGACGACTCCAACCTCACCGGCAACATCATCAACACCGGCGGCAGCACAGTGGACGTTGCGTTGACCAACAACGCCACCCTCCTCGGCACCACCCAGAACATCACCTCGATGGCACTGGACAACGCCCGCTGGCAGCTGACCAGCAACAGCAGCACCGGCAGCCTGTCTCTGGGCAGTGGCAGTGAAATCGCACTGGGCGACGGCTCGGCCTTCCATACCCTCAACGTCTCTGGCAACTTCACCGGGGCCGACGGCACCCTCCTGTTCAACACCGTGCTTGCCGGCGACGATGCGGCCAGCGACAAGCTGGTCATCGGCGGTAACACCAGCGGTACGGCCAACGTGCGCGTCAACAACGTCGGCGGCGCAGGCGCGCAGACGGTCAACGGTATCGAGCTGATCAGCGTGGCTGGCGCGTCCAACGGTCAGTTCAACCTGGCTGGCCGCGCGGTCGGCGGCCAATACGAGTACTTCTTGCACAAGGGCACGGGCACCGATGGCAACTGGTACCTGCGTTCGGTGCTGCCGACCGCACCGGACCCGTGCGAGGTCGATCCGAGTCTGCCCGAGTGCAACCCGGAACTTCCGGGTCCGGGTCCGGATCCCGACCCGGTGCTGCGCCCCGAGCCCGGCGCCTACCTGGCCAACCTGCAGGCCGCGCAGACGATGTTCCGCCTGGGCTACCACGATCGCCATGCCGGCCCGAATGCCGGCCGCGCGTGGGCTCGCGTGGATGGTTCTCGCAACGGCTTCGATGCGGTCAGCCAGCAGCTGGACATCCGCGGCAACAGCCAGGCGCTGAGCGTAGGTGCCGATCTCTGGCGCCACGATTCCGGCAGTAGCGTGGGCGTGATGCTGTCCACCGGCAATGCCAGCAGTACCTCCACCAACGAGCTGACCGGCTACTACGCCCGCGGCAAGGTGAAGGGCGAGGCGGTGGGCCTGTATGGCACGTGGCGCGGTGGCAATGGCGCCGACCCGTATGCGGGCTTCTATCTGGATGGCTCGGTGCAGCGTGCGCAGTTCCGCAACCGTGTGGAAGGCATCGGCCTGGCCAGCGAGCGCTACGACAGCCGGGCCTGGCAGGGCGCAGTGGAAACCGGTTATGCCTTCCGCCTGGGGGGCGCCAGCAACGGCGGCATCTTCCTGGAACCGCAGCTGCAGGTCGGCTACAGCCGCTGGGATGATGATCGCCACACCGAAACCAACGGCACCGTGGTCGGTACCGAGAACGCCGATGGCCTGTTCGGTCGTGCCGGCGTGCGTCTGTCCGGCGTCACCCGCTGGGGCAATGGTGCGGCCGAAGTGCAGCCCTACCTGGCCGCCAATTGGCTGCATACCCGCGCCGAATCGCAGATCAGCATGGACGACGAGGTGGTGGATGCACGCATCCCGCGCAGCCGTGGCGAGTTCAGTGCCGGTGCCTCGGTGAAGTTCGGCAGCGGTGTGGGCGTCTGGGGCGGGCTGTCGCTGCAGCGCGCCAGTGGTTATCACCAGAACGCCGCGCAGGGGGGCGTGAGCTACAGCTGGTAATCGAGCCGGCAAATGGAGCCGGGCGAATCCCAGCTCCACATGGTCTCACCCCACGTGCGGCCTCGTTCGACAACATTGGGCCCGCCGCGTGGGCCCCGCTTCGGCAACCGTTGGCCCGTAGAGTCGAGCTTGCTCGACTGGCTTTTCGCGGGGAAACTGGCTCTTCTGTAGAGCCGAGCCATGCTCGGCTGGTTTTGAAGCAGTCGAGCATGGCTCGACTCTACAAAAGAGCAGTCGAGCAAGCTCGACTCTACAAAAGCGCGGTCGGCGGCGTCGCTTCTGGCGTGGGAATGACCGTTTGGGGGGATGGGGCCTGCTTCATCTTGCACGCAATACTCAGCAAAGGCCGGCCCCGATGCGACTACCTATGCCGCTTTCACCCTGCTGCGTCTCAAGCCCGCTTAACCGCCTGCGCTTCATCCAAGCGCCACCACGCAAACCCATGGCAATGCCCCACAGAACCTGCGCACGATGCCTCCGCAGCGGATACACCGCTGCCGGGTGTGGAACCCCGAAATGAGTAACGGGAACTGCCTGCCGTAACTACGGCGGGCGGTGCGCGGCGGCCGCATGGCCCTCGGCTTTTTCCCGCTACTCAGCCGAAGTTCCAACCCCGCATCGCCCGCCACCTTACCGGTGGCCTGTCCTGCCAGGAGCCATCACATGTCACCGCAACCGCCTGTCCTGACCCCGGAAGTGGAATCCCTGCTGTCCCGTATCGACCATGCCCTCAGTTCGGCCGAGGGCATGGCCTTGATGATCAGCGACAACGAACCGGCCGACCCCACCGCGCACGCGCGGCCGGGCTACAACGTGCAGAAGATCAGCGTGGCGATGATGGCGCTCAGCCAGCATGGCCGCCGGCTGCTGAACGAGCTGCGCCAGCAGTACCTGAAGGTCACCCTGCATTGAACCGCCGGGCGACCGGGCCCGCCTTCAGCCGCCCACCGCCGCGATCCAGTGCGGCAGGTTGTAGTAGTTGGTGATGCGCGCCACCTTGCCATCACGAATCTCGAAGAAGGCGCCGGCCGGCAGCACGTAGGCCTGGCCGGTGGCTTCGGGCAGGCCTTCGTCGGTCGCCAGGTACTGGCCATTCACGGTGAACTCGGCCGCACCGCGCGTGCCGTCGGCATTGCCGAACACCACGATATCGGTCAGCTGCTCGCGGTAGGAACGGGCCATCTTCTGGCAGAACGCACGAAACGCGTCCTTGCCCACTTCACGGCCACCCTGGTTGATGTCGTGCACCACATCGTCGGTCACCTGGGCCACGAAGGCCTCGATGTCCCCGCTGTTGAAGGCGGCGTAGTAAGCGTGGATGACGTCGGTGGCGCTCATGGGAATGTCCTGAGGGTGGGCGGGCTGCGGAGCATAGCCTATACTCACCCCCAGTATCCATGGGCTTGAGCGATCGTGCGCATCACCACGCTGCAGGGGGCCGCCGCCGCCCCGTATCTGGACGACCTGGCGCGCCTGCGCATCGGCGTCTTCCGCGACTTCCCCTACCTGTACGAAGGCGACCTGGGCTACGAGCGCGACTACGTGGCCACCTACGCCGCCGCCCCCGGCAGCATCATCGTGCTGGCACAGGACGGCGACACCGTGGTGGGCGCGTCGACCGCCCTGCCCCTGTGCGAAGAAACCGACGAGTTCCAGGCGCCGTTCCTTAACGGCCCATGGAACCCGCAGCGCATCTTCTACTTCGGCGAATCGGTGCTGCTGCCGGCCTACCGCGGCCAGGGGCTGGGCGTGCGCTTCTTCGAGGCACGCGAAGCGCATGCGCGCCGGGCCGGTGGTTTCGACATCTGCTGCTTCAGCGCCGTGCAGCGCACACTGGACCACCCAGCCCGCCCGCACGACTACGTTCCATTGGACACGTTCTGGCACAAGCGCGGCTATGTGCACCACCCCGAACTGCAAGCCACCTTCCGTTGGCGCGACGTGGGCGAAGACCACGCGAGCGCCAAGCCGATGTCGTTCTGGCTGAAGGACCTGCGCGCATGATCCGCTTCGCCGCCAGCCAGTACGCCATTGAACTGATTGAACAGTGGGACGACTATGCCGCCCATCTGGATGCGCACGTAGCCGAAGCTGCCGCCGCCGGCGCGCAGCTGGTGCTGCTGCCCGAGTACGCGGCCATGACCCTGACCGGCCAGTTGCCTGCCGCGCAGCGCAGCGATCTGGCCGCATCGATCGTCGGCATGCAGGCACTGCTGCCGCGCTGGCAGGCAATGTGCGAACAGATCGCGCGGCGCCACCAGATCTGGTTCTGCCCGGGGTCGGCACCGGTGCTGGACGACGATGGGTGCTACCGAAACCGCGCCTTCCTGTTCGGCCCGCACGGCCTGCTGGGCCACCAGGACAAGCAGATCATGACCCGTTTCGAGCGCGAGGAATGGAATATTGCCGGTGGCCGCGACGGCCTGCGTGTGTTCGATACACCGCTGGGCACCTTGGCCATCCTGATCTGCTACGACACCGAATTCCCGATGCTGGCACGGCGGTTGGTCGAGGCCGGTGTGGACCTGCTGCTGGCGCCCAGTTGCACCGATACCGAGGCGGGCTATCACCGCGTGCGTATCGGTTCGCAGGCGCGGGCGCTGGAAAACCAGATGCCGGTACTGGTGTCGGCCACTGCCGGTCTGGCGCCGTGGAGCCCCTCGGTAGACGTGAACTTCGGTCGCGCGGCGCTATACGTGCCGGCGGATCGCGGCATGCCGGCCAACGGCGTTCTGTGCGAAAGCGAAGCGGTGTTCACCGAACAGAGCCGCTGGCTGATCGGGGAGATTGATGCGAAAGCCGTGGCCGCCGTGCGCCGCCAAGGCCAGGTGGCCCTGTACCGCGACTGGCCGGAGCAGCTCAACATACACGTGCACCCCGCCCGGTAGAGTCGAGCTTGCTCGACTGCTCTTGTAGAGTCGAGCTTGCTCGACTGCTCTTCCAGCCGAGCATGGCTCGGCTCTACAAAAGCAAAAGCAGTCGAGCAAGCTCGACTCTACGCAAAGGCAAGAACAGTCGAGCAAGCTCGACTCTACAGAACCCCGTCGCCTACGCGCTCCAGTGCCTGTCGGTAGCGTCGGCTGCCAAACAGGCCGCGCTGCAGGGTAGCCCGTAGCGCCAGCACGTCATCCTCTTCCGGCTGCTGCGCGCACGCGCGCTCGACCCACAACACTGCGCGATCAAATTCGCTATCGCTACGTGAGGCGTAGTACTGCGCCAGCATCCAGGCCGCCCGTGTCCAATCGTGGGCTGCCCAGAAACCCAGCGTCTCCAGCAGACGCGGCAGGCGGCCTTCGGCAGGCACCTGCGTGCGCAGGTAATAGCCCACCCCGGCCACGCAGCTGCGCACGCGGCGCTGCATGCGCTCACCCCACTCCGCCTCCGTCGCCGCCAGTTCCAGGCAGCGCAGCTCGCAGGCGTTGGACAGGTGCACCAGCGCGCCAACGTCGATGCCGGCAATGCCGCCCTCCTCCGGACCCCGGTCGTAGATCAGGCTGAGGTTGTAAAGTGCGCGCCCACTGTCCTGCGCGGCAGCACGGCTGTACCACTGAATGGCCAGCGCCGGGTCGTACGCCGGCGCATGTTCAAAGTAGTGGTAGCCCAGCGCCGCCTGCATCTCCGGGAAGCCCAGCTCCGCACCCACGTGGGCCATATGCAGCAGCGCGCCGTGCTGCTCGGCATCGTCGAAGGTGTAATACACGTCGTTGAACGGGCAGTCCGCGCCCGGCTCAGGCACAGCCATCAGCACGCCCGCCTGCCGGTACGCCGCCTCGGCCTGCGCCGTATCACGCAGAGCTCCGCACCAGCCGGTGTCCAGCAGCACGCCGTGCATCACCGCCGCCCACGCGGACGTGCGCCACTGACGGGCCACCACCGGCGCCAGCCAGTCACCCATGCCGGTCGCGGCGGCAGCGTGCAGCATGCGCATCAACTGATGGTCGTCGAACCCGCGCGGAACACTGGGGTCGGCTGCCGCAGCGTAGTGCGCTGCCGCCACCTCGGTGTTGTCCACCCGCGCGGCCAGTTCGGCCAACTGCAGATGGATGCCGGTACGCTCCAGCGCCGACTGCGGCTGCGCCAACAGCGCCATGCCGCGGGCAAAGGCCTGCTGCACGGCGCCGCGATCGTCGGTGTCGATGCTGTCCACGTCAATCGCATCCAGCCAGGCGATCATCCGCAGCTGGTTGCGTTGCGATGCATCCAGACTCTCAGCCAATGGACCGTCGGCCAAGGCAAGGATCTCCTCATGGCTGCCGCCCCATCGAGGTGTGCGCAGACGCGCATAGGTATCCAGCAGCGGCAGGCCATGCCCTGCGGCCTGAAGTCCCATCTGCAACCAGGCCAGTGCCACCTCGCCCGATGCGTCCTCTCCATCGTCGATAACCTCGCCGTTCGCATCAAACTCCGGCGGCTGAGGAATGGCGGCGGCCCAAGCAGCAGGTATCTGCTGCGGCAAGTCCGGCAGGCGGGGGGCGTCGGCCATCCACGCATCCAGCAGCGCCTGCATGTCGCGCCATGGGCCAGCGCCGTCGGCCGGGTGAAAACCATCGTGCATCCAGTCGCTCATCCACACCGGGACACCCAGCGCTGCCACGCTGCGCATCAGCTGGTGCAGCAGCGGCCAGCACAGCGGCCCGCGATCGGCCAGGGCAATGGCATGCACGAACAACGCGGTCTGCGCGGCCTGCACAGTGGACCATGCGCCCTCGCCCACCGCAGACGACCAGCCCGAGCCGCGCGCATCCACCGCGATGCGGTCCCAGACCAGCGCAGCCAGCAGCAACGGTTCATCGGCCTGCGGCGATTGCCGTTGCCACACCGTCAGCGCCTGCCAGAGAGCGTTGATCGGCTGCAACGCCGGCGGTACAAGCACAGCCAGCGCGTGCGCGCCACCTTCAGCGTCCTGCCTGGCAAGCAGATCTGACAAGGCAGCTTGGACGTTTGCGAAGCGGTGGGCGAGCAGGTCATCCCAGAGTGCGGACGCGGCAAGGCGCGGCGGCGGTTCAGCGGAAAGCGGAGGGTTCATTGAAATTCAAGCAGAGCGACAGCACGGGCGGATTATAGCGCCGCCAGTGAGCGCCCCACGCGGCGGTAGAGTCGAGCTTGCTCGACTGCTCTTCCAGCCGAGCATGGCTCGGCTCTACAAAAGCAAAAGCAGTCGAGCAAGCTCGACTCTACGCGACGGCAAGAGCAACGGCAGTCGAGCAAGCTCGAATCTACGTCGGCAGCGCTGCCTGCAGCGTGGACAGATCCGCACTCTCCACCGGCCTTACCACCCGCGCCACCTCCTGGCCATCGCGCAGCAGCACCACCGTCGGCCACAGCTTCACCGCAAAAGCGCGCCCCAACGGCCGCCCCTTGCCATCCTCGATCTTCCAGTGCGCCAGGTCGTGCGCATCCACGAACGCCTGCAACGTCGGTTGCGCGGCCTGGCAATGGCCGCACCACGGCGCGCCGAACTCCAACAACAGCCAGCCGGCCTGCGCCTGCACATCGGCCGGCGCAGGCTCGGCAGCAAGATGGCTGCGCATGAACGGCATGGCTCAGGCCGCGATGGCGCGCTGGATGTCCTCCAGCGGCGCGTTGGTGAAGTTCTTGGCGATATCATCCAGCAATCGCGCCTGCGTTTCCTTATGCAGCAGCGGGCGGATGCGCCCCAGCGTGATCGGGTCGGCCACCAAGATCAGATGCGAAAACCGGTTGTTCAGCGCATCATCGTTCAACTGTTCGGCCACCTGCTTGGCGAAGGTCGCTTCGTTCAACTGCGAGATCGACATGTCCTTCGGCACGGCACCAGACGGCCCTTGCCCGGACACGCCCTGTTCGCTGATATCGGCCAGGCGCAGCTCACCTTCCTGCTTCAGGGTGATCTGGTGCTCGGTGCCCACGTTGGTGAACACACGTGCGGAACCACCATCGGTCACCACCACCAGGGTGCCTTCGGGAATGCGTCGGGTCATGCGATATTCCTTCTGGTTACGTTGCAGCCCCACCGTAGAAAATCGCGTGTGAGCAGCACGACCACAGAGCGTTCAATCGTTGTCAGCATGAACAGGCGCGATGGAACACAGCGTCTGGTTCGGCCGTATTGTCGGCACGCTCACACTGTAACCGTTATCATGAACGGATGATCGACACGACCCACTGCGTCGCGGGTAAGCCCGTTACGTGGAAAGCACTGCCGACCGGCGCCTCGCTTGCCGCAACCGCATCCGCCCCGAAATTCCACCGCCTGGCGCTGGATCCCGGCGGATGATGGTGCAGGCCTGAGACACCGCTTCTTCGCGTCCCGCGCTTAGTTGAGTAGTCGAGCAAGCTCGACTCTACCTCGTTGCACCCATGTTTCGCGCTTAGTCGAGCAAGCTCGACTCTACCCTTGCGCGCTTTCTTGGCCGTCTGGCCTCCCGCCCCGATGCCCCTGCGCCAGTTGCGCCCGCATCGCCGTTTCCGTTTTTCGGGACACACCACACCGTCTATTCCGCACTGCATTCACCAAACAAGGAGTCCCCATGCAGGACAACTCCGATGCCCATGCCCATTTCGGCTGGTTCAAACGCCGCCGCCATCTGAACGTTGACGAGATCACGGTTGTCGACAAGCCCATGCTCAAGCGCGCCGTTGGCGCCGCTGCACTGGGCAACGCGATGGAATGGTTCGATTTCGGTGTCTACGGCTATCTGGCCGTCACCATCGGCCAGGTCTTCTTCCCCTCCAGCAACCCCACTGCGCAGGTCATTGCGGCCTTTGCCACGTTCACCGTGGCGTTCCTGGTGCGCCCGCTGGGCGGCCTGGTGTTCGGCCCGCTGGGTGACCGCTACGGGCGGCAGAAGGTACTGGCCTTCACCATGATCCTGATGGCGCTGGGCACCTTCGCCATCGGCCTGATTCCGTCCTACGAGCGCATTGGCATCTGGGCACCGGTGCTGTTGCTGCTGGCGCGCATCGTGCAGGGCTTCTCCACCGGTGGTGAGTACGGCGGCGCGGCCACCTTCATTGCCGAGTATTCCACCGACCGCAACCGCGGCCTGATGGGCAGCTGGCTGGAGTTCGGCACGCTGGGCGGTTACATCGCTGGTGCCGGTACGGTCACCGCGCTACACATGCTGCTCAGCAGCGAAGACATGCTGGACTGGGGCTGGCGCATTCCGTTCCTGATTGCCGGCCCGCTGGGCCTGCTGGGCCTATACATGCGCATGAAGCTGGAGGAAACCCCGGCCTTCCGCGCCTTCGCCGAGGAAGCCGACAAGCGCGAACACGAGCGCCCGGGCCTGGGCGCGCTGTTCCAGGTACACGGCCGCCAGTTGCTGGTGTGCATGGGCCTGGTGCTGGTCTTCAACGTGACCGACTACATGCTGCTGACCTACATGCCCAGCTACCTGAGCGTTACCATGGGCTACGCCGAGAGCAAGGGGCTGCTGCTGATCATCATCGTGATGCTGGTGATGATGCCGTTGAACGTGGTGGGCGGATTGTTCAGTGACAAACTGGGCCGCCGGCCGATGATCATGGGCGCCTGCATCGCGCTGTTGGTGCTGGCGGTGCCGTGCCTGCTGCTGGTCGGCAGCGGCAATGACTGGCTGATCTTCCTGGGGCTGATGCTGCTGGGCCTGGCGTTGGTGTGCTTCACCAGTTCGATGCCGTCCACCCTGCCGGCGCTGTTCTATACCCCGGTGCGCTACAGCGCGCTGTCGATTGCATTCAACGTGTCGGTGTCGCTGTTCGGTGGCACCACGCCGCTGGTCACCGCCTGGCTGGTGGAGCGCACCGGCGACCCGCTGGTGCCGGCGTATTACCTGATGGGCGCAGCGGTGATCGGCCTGATCACCATGCTGTTCGTGAAGGAGACCGCCGGCCTGCCGCTGCGCGGTTCGCCGCCGGCGGTAGGCAGCGACCGCGAAGCTGCTGCGTTGCTGAAGAGCGACATCCCGGTGACGGTCGACCCGACCCTGCCGCCGCTGCCGGAACCGGCCGAGCCGGAACAAGCGCGCCCGGCCTGACCACCCCGCTCTGTCAGGTGCCAACCTTGGTTGGCACCTGCGTCCGGCGCCTATCCCCATCAGAACGCGTGGACCACCCCACGACAACCAAGGTTGGCGACTACCGGGGGAATCGAGGTAGCGTCGAGCTTGCTCGACTGCACGTGCGCGGCCAGTCGAGCAAGCTCGACTCTACAAAAGCGGGTTGGCCCCGCGCATTCCGTCAATCGGCGCGGGCCAGCTTCCCTGCGGTCCAGTGCACGCACAGTCGAGGTAGAGTCGAGCTTGCTCGACTGCACGTGCACCGCCAGTCGAGCAAGCTCGACTCTACAAAAGCGGGTTGACCCCGCCCATTCCGTCAATCGGCGCGGGCCAGCTTCCCTGCGTTCCACACGTAGGTCCACGTGTGCCGCCCATCGGGCGGGCACGCCGTGCGGCCCTTGCCGGCGCCACACAGTCGGGTGGGCCGTGCGCTGCTGAACGCCACCACGATCCGCCCGGCGTCGAACGTCACGCTTTCCACTTCGCCGGGCACATGCACGCTGGCCGCATCGGCATACCCCGATGCACGGATCAGCGCATAGGTCTCATCGTCGTACACGCTCTTGCCGGGCGCCGGCGCCTGCGCGCGGGGGTCGTTGTCGGCCAGCGCGGTCATCACCACCAGCTCGTTCAACTGCTGTGCCGTGCCGGTCTGCGCGGCCGTGTACACATAGACGATCTCCGGGCGGCCATCGCCATCCAGATCGGCATTGCCGGCCCACAGCGGGCGGTAGTCGTAGGTGCTGTCGGTGGCCGGGTGCAGCCGCAGCGAGGCCTCGGCGGTGCGCCGCGCCTTGTCATAGCTGATGCCCTCGGCCGGCGCGGCCGTCCCTTCTGCCGGTGTGGTCTGTGAGGCCGCAGTGGCCGCCAGCATCATCAACATCACGGCGCACGCGGCCTGCAACGGCCCCTGCCTGCGTTCTTTCATTGCAGCTCCCTTGGCAATGCGATCTATGCGCCGATGATCGCACACGATCCACCCCGCATTTGACCCAGATCACGGCCCGCAGGCGCCGTTGCTGCCACCCTGAAGTCCCCACACGGCACCACGGTCTTATGTCCTCCCCCATTCCCGCCGTCCCCGTGGCGGTTGCAACCCCTGGTTCCAGCTTCGCCCTGCAGGTGATCAGCCTGGATGGCCTGCACTGGGACGGCGATGTGCGCGAAGCCAGCGTACCCGGCGCTGCCGGCCGCCTCGGCTTCCTGCCCGGCCACACCCCATTGATGGCACCGCTGTCCGCCGGTCTGGTGCGGCTGTTTCCTGCCGACAACACCGCCATGGTGGAAATCCACGTGAGCGGCGGCTACGTGGAAGTGCAGCCAGACCGGGTGATCGTACTGGCCGACCTGGCCGCGCGCAGCGATTCACTGGACGAGGCCCTGGCCGAAGAGGCCCGTGCCGCCGCGCACTCGCCCATGGCTGCAGCCTTCACCGATGTGGACTACGCGCAGCTGCATGCCGAGCTGGCCGCGCAGCTGGCCCAGGCCGCGCGCCTGTCACGCCCGCGCTGATCGCCCGTGCCATCATGGCGCGGCAGGTGCCGTGCCCTCCCCTCATCCGGTAAGGAAGCAACGATGCTCGAGCGCATCAAGGCCGCACTGCAGTACTTCAACCAGGCCGTTCCGTTCCGCCTGGTGCCTGCCCTCATCACCACGGCGGTGCTGGTCACCCTGTTGCTGCTGCCCTGCCCGCAGGGCCTGACCGCCGATGGCTGGCGGCTGGTAGCCATCTTCCTGACCACCATCGTGGCGATCATCCTGAAGGTGATGCCGATCGGGGTGATGGCGATGATGGCCATCGTCATCGTTTCGCTTTCGCAGGTCACGTCCAACAGCTCCAAGGGCGCCATCACCGATGCACTGAGCAGCTTTGCCAGCCCGCTGATCTGGTTGATCGTGGTGGCCATCCTCATTTCCCGCGGGCTGAAGAAGACCGGGCTGGGCAACCGCATCGGCCTGATGTTCATTGCGCTGCTGGGCAGGCGCACAGTGGGCATCGGCTATGGGCTCGCGGTCTGCGAGCTTTTGTTGGCGCCGTTCACCCCCAGCAATACCGCGCGTGGCGGCGGCATCGTGCATCCGGTCATGCGCTCGATCGCCACCGCCTTCGATTCCGATCCGGCCAAGGGCACCCAGGGCAAGGTCGGCACCTACCTGGCGCTGGTGAACTACCACGCCAACCCGATCACCTCGGCCATGTTCCTGACCGCCACCGCGCCCAATCCGCTGGTGGTGGATTTCGTGGCCAAGGCCAGCGGCCAGCAGCTGCAGCTGAGCTGGACCACCTGGGCGCTCTGCATGCTGCTGCCCGGCCTGATGTGCCTGCTGCTGATGCCGCTGGTGGTGTATCTGCTCAGCCCGCCGCAGTTGAAGCACACGCCCGACGCGGTCATGTTTGCGCGCAGCGAGCTGGCCGCGATGGGTCCGCTGGCGGCCAAAGAAAAGGTCATGCTGGGCACCTTCGGCCTGCTGTTGCTGCTGTGGGCGAACGTGCCGGCCATGATCTTCGGCCCCGCCTGGACCCTGGACCCGACCGTGGTCGCCTTTGTCGGCCTGTTCGTGCTCATCATCACCGGCACCATCAACTGGGACGATGTGCTTTCCGAAAAGAGCGCCTGGGACACGCTGATCTGGTTCGGCGCGCTGGTGATGCTGGCCGAGCAATTGAACAAGTTGGGCGTGATCGACTGGTTCTCGCAGGGCATGAAGGGCGCCATCGCCAGCAGCGGCATGGGCTGGCAGGCCATCGCCGCGGTGCTGGTGCTGGCCTTCGTGTTCTCGCACTACCTGTTCGCCAGCACCACCGCGCATATCAGCGCCATGCTGCTGGCCTTCCTGGGCGTGGGCGTGCAGCTGATTCCGGCCGAGTACATGGTGCCGTTCCTGCTGATGATGACGGCCGGCTCGGCCATCATGATGACCCTGACCCACTACGCCACCGGCACCTCGCCGATCATCTTCGGCAGCGGCTACGTCACCCTGGGCACGTGGTGGCGGGTGGGCTTTGTGATGTGCGTGCTGGAACTGCTGGTGTTCGCCTTGGTCGGCAGCGCGTGGTGGAAGCTGCTGGGCATGTGGTGATGCCGCGCTAGAGCGGTGGTCTGCTTCACCCGCTGCATGGGGATTTCGGTCTTGGTGTTCTGCACCCCGGCAATGCGGTTCAAGTGCTGGATCTGGAACTGCCGGTAGGCATCCAGATCGGCCACGGCCACCCGCAGCAGGAAATCGCAGTCGCCGGCCATCAGGTGGCACTCCAGCACTTCCGGGAAGGATTTGACGCTGTTGATGAAGTGGTTGGTGGTGTCCTCATCCTGGCCGCGCAGCCACACCCGCACGAACACCGTGAACCCGCGCCCGACCTTGGCCGGGTTCAACAGGGCCACGTAACGGTCGATGTAGCCGCCCTCTTCCAGCAGGCGCACGCGGCGAAGGCAGGCCGAGGGTGAGAGGCCCACCTGCCGCGCCAGTTCCAGGTTCTGCAGGCGCCCATCGTGCTGCAGGGCCTGCAGGATGCGCTTATCCAGGTTGTCCAGGGCGTCAAGCATCGGATTCCATCATTTCGCGGTCTTGACGCATCATATGCGGAATTCCGGCGCATCTGCCGCATCAACGCAACCCGATTCTCCGCCGCGCCCGCTAGCATGGGCCATCCCCACGCACGTACGTTCCATGGACACCCGCACTACCCTGCCCCTGCCCGACCCCGCCTGCCAGACCAGCACCCGCAGCGAATTTCTGCGTGGGCTGCGCGCCGCCGTTCCGGTGATGGTTGGCTTCCTGCCCTTTGCCTTGGTGCTGGGCGCACAGGCCGCACAGAAGGGCCTGAGCGCGCTGGAAGTGCCCTTGATGACCGGCCTGAACTTCGCCGGCGGCTCGGAATTTGCTGCCGTCGAGTTGTGGACCTCGCCGCCGCATATCGCGCTGATCGTGGCCATCACCGCGCTGGTCAACAGCCGCCACCTGCTGATGGGCGCCAGCCTGGCACCCCTGCTGCAGCACCTGCCGCGCCGCCGCGTGCTGCCGGCACTGTTCTTCATGTGCGATGAAAGCTGGGCACTGGGCGTGGCCGACGCGCGCCGGCGCGCCCTCGGGTTCAGCCTGGCCTACTACCTGGGTGTTTCGACCGGGCTGTATACAGTGTGGGTGGTGTGCACCTGCATCGGCGCACTGGTGGGCCCGCTGCTGGGCGACATCCACGCCTACGGTTTCGACATGGCCTTCCCGGCGGTGTTCCTGGTGCTGCTGCGCGGCATGTGGCAGGGCATGCGCGCGGCGCGCCCGTGGCTGGTCAGCCTGGTAGTGGCGGCGGCCACCTATCTGCTGGTGCCGGGTGCCTGGTACGTGGCCACCGGCGCGCTGGCTGGCCTGGCCGCCGCGTGGTGGCTGGCAGGAGACGAGGCATGATCTTCGACGGCCTGCTGCACTGGACCTCGCTGCTGACCATCGTGCTGATGGCTGCGGTGACCTACCTGACCCGCATCGTCGGCTTCCTGGCACTGCGCAACCGCACCCTGAGCAAGCGCGCGGTTACGGTGATGGAAGCGGCGCCGGGCTGCGTGCTGATCTCGGTGATCGCACCGGACTTCGTGGCCAATAATCCGGCCGACCTGGCCGCGCTGGCCATCACCCTGCTGGCGGCAACGCGCTGGTCGATGCTGCCCACGGTGCTGATCGGCGTGGTTTCGGCGGGCGTGCTGCGCTACGTGCTCGGCTGAACCGACCGCCGGGCATGGCCCGGCGCTACCTGCCCACAACGGTAGCGCCGGGCCATGCCCGGCGTCACACGCCCCCCGGCACGACCGACGACGCACTCTTGATCGGACCCGCTGTGGAGGCGTTTGAAACCATTCTGATTGCCCGATCGCGATCCGCAGGTTGAACCTGTCGGTCAACCGAAGCGCAGCATGGCGCGTATCGATGGGCGATCACTATGGCGGAGCCAACAAGACGGCCTCAGTTCAAGACGTTCAAGTCCGGGAGCCACGCGGGGCTGGCGGCCGTCCTTCTGGCCACAAGTGCATGCCATTCCATCGAGCTTCCTTCCCGTGACCTGGTAGGCGCCGAGGGTGGTTATGCCACCGTGCTGCGAGGCCCTGCCTACCGTCTGAAAGTCAGCACAGTGTCTGTACTTCCCGGCCCGGAAAGCCGGGAGCGCCCCAATCGATCCGCCGAGTGCGGGTGGTCCGCCATTGCAACCCAGATTCTCTGGGCAGATGACACGCTTTCAGCCGAGCAGGCCTCACAGCTCTGCGAGGCGGCCGCACGCTCTGCCGGGCTACCGCTGCAGGCCCTTGGGCTTGAATGGACCCCGGTGCGCTATCGCCTCACGATAGTGAGCGACGGAGGTGGCATCTGGCGGCAGTTGCCACACGCGAAGCCGCCGGGACAGACCGTCAGTTTCTGGTTCCCGCACGGCCCGGACACCGATGCGCTGCGCCGGCGCGTGATCGCCACCACCGCGCACGAGTTCCAGCATATCGCCACCGCCCTGGCAGGCCAGGCACGACGCGGCAGGCAACGCGAACCCGATGCCTATCTGGCCGGCGCCTGTGCCCAGCTCTTGATCGAAGGCGCTCTTGCACTTGCCGATCTGCCAGGCGGACACGATCCGCGCGCGGATGCGTTCGTGCCAGAGGCAGCCCGACGCTCCGGGCATGCCGGCAACGAAGCCGGAGCGGCGCTATCGCAGTTATTCGGCGACGCTGGGATTCTGTACATCAAGGGTGCAGGCCGCGACCTTGCGCAGCATTGCCACCAGACGATCGGTTTCCCCTTGCAGCGGTGAACCGTCCGCCGGGCATGGCCCGGCGCTACCGGCCCACAACGGTCGCGCCATCACGCGGCGCTGCTCGATGCCAACAGGCACAGACTGCGCGCCGGCAGCGTCCACTGCCCCTCTTCGTCCATGTCCAGCGGCGCCTCATCGGTCTGCAGCACCACCCGGCGGAACGAAAGCACCTGGTCGGACGGGCGGAACCGCTGCGGCTGGTCACTCGGGTTCAGCAGAAGGGCGAGGCTGACGTGGCGGCCCGGTTCCCGCAGGCCACTGTCAGGGCTGCGGCCATCAAGCACGATCAGCAGGGCGCGCTGTTCCGCATCGTGCCAATCACTTTCGCCCATCGGCTCGCCATCCGGCCGCCGCCACTCGATGTCACGCATGCCCAGGGATGCGTCGTAGTCACCGGTCAGGAAGCGATTGCGCCGCAGCAGGCCGTAGCGTCGCCGCAACGCGAGGACGCGCCGCACGAACGCTGCCTGCGCCTGGGGGCCGGGTTGCGCCGCGCGTTCCCAGTCGATCCAGCTCAGTGGATTGTCCTGGCAGTAGGCATTGTTGTTGCCGCGCTGCGAATGGCCGAACTCATCGCCGGCCAGCAGCATCGGCGTGCCTTGCGCCAGCAGCAGCGTGGCCAGCAGGTTACGCATCTGCCGCGCGCGCAGAGTCAGGATGCCTTCGTCGTCTGTATCGCCTTCCACGCCGTGGTTCCACGACAGGTTGTGCGAATGGCCGTCGCGGTTGTCCTCGCCGTTGGCCTCGTTGTGGCGGTCGTTGTAGCTCACCAGATCATGCAGCGTGTAGCCGTCGTGGGCGGTGACCAGGTTGATGCTGGCCGACGGTCGGCGGCCGTGATGGTCAAACAGATCGGCCGATCCGGTGAAGCGCGCCGCAAACTCCGGCAGCTGCCCGGCATCACCGCGCCACAGCGCACGGGTGGTGTCACGGAAACGGTCGTTCCATTCGGCCCAGCCCGGCGGGAACTGGCCAAGCTGGTAGCCGCCCGGGCCGATATCCCACGGTTCGGCAATCAGTTTTACCTGACTCAGCACCGGGTCCTGGCGCACGGCATCGAGGAAGCTGCCCGAGGGATCAAACCCATGGCGTTCGCGGCCGAGGATGGTGGCCAGGTCGAAACGGAAGCCATCCACGCGCATCTCGGTCACCCAATAGCGCAGCGAATCCATGACCATGCGCAATGCACCGGCATTGGTCAGGTCGAAGGTGTTGCCGGTGCCGGTATCGTTGATGTAGTAGCGACGGTCTTCGGCAAGGCGGTAATAGCTGGCATTGTCTATGCCCTTGAACGACAGCGTGGGCCCCAGCTCGTTGCCTTCGGCGGTGTGGTTGTAGACCACATCCAGAATCACCTCGATGCCCGCGCTGTGCAGGCGCGCCACCATCTGCTTGAATTCGGCAACGGTTTCCAGCGACAGGTAGCGCGGTTGCGGCGCGAAGAAGCCGATGGTGTTGTAGCCCCAGTAATTGCGTAGCCCGCGCTCCAGCAGCTGCTGGTCGTCCACGTAGGCGTGCACGGGCAGCAGCTCGATTGCGGTCACGCCCAGGTACGCCAGGTGGTCCACCACCGCGTCGTGCCGCAACGCCGAGAACGTGCCGCGCTCGGCCGGCGGTACGCCGGGGTGCTGCATGGTCAGGCCACGCACGTGTGCCTCGTAGATCACCGATCGGTCCCAGGCGGTGGCCGGCGCGCGCTCGCCGCCCCAGCTGAAGGCCGGATCAATCACCGCACAGCGCGGCATGTACGGCGCGCTGTCGCGACGGTCGAAACTCATGTCTGCATCGCGGTGGCCCAGCGTATAGCCGAACAGGTGCGGCGCCCACTTGATTTCACCCACGATCTGCTTTGCATACGGGTCCAGCAGCAGCTTGTTGGGGTTGAAGCGATGCCCGTCCGACGGCGCGTACGGTCCATGCACGCGGTAGCCATAGCGCTGGCCCGGCCGCACATCCGGCAGATAGCCATGCCACACCTCGTTGGTATATTCGGGCAGCACGATCCGTTCGACTTCCCGGTTGCGCGCATCGAACAGGCACAGTTCCACCTTGGTGGCATGCCGCGAGTACAGCGAGAAATTCACTCCCAGGCCGTCCCAGGTCGCGCCCAGCGGGAAGGGGCGGCCTTCGCGCACGCGCGAGGTCTGGGTCCATTTACGCGTTGCCATCGTGCTCGTCCTCAGCCGCATGCAGGGCCGCTATTTCTGCTTCAACAAGGCGTTCGGCCATGTGCCAATGCCGCTGCTGCTGGTCATCCGGGCGGCCTTCGGCCTCCCAGATCTGGTGCGCCAACAATTCGATGCGGCGTCGCCGCTCACTGCTGTCCATCTGCCCCACTCTCCTGGCTGATCCACACCGCCACCGGGCTGCCCGCAAACAGCAGCGCGTCGGTGGCGGAACCGTTGAACATCTGCGTGCGACCATCCAGCACGTTGCGCATGCGTCGCTGCGGAACCCCTGGCACCAACTGCTGCGCCGCATCCTGCCAGGCAAGGCCTGGGCCGGCAGGCTGTTCCATTCCTGCCCGCCTGACTGCCACCAGCAACTGCTGCGCCCTGTACTCACGTACGAACACCAGGCGCGCGCACCCCGGTTCGGACAGCCTGCGCAGCGTGCCCTGCAGGAACAGCGGGGCATTGTCGCTGCGCAATCGCAGCAGCGCGGCCAGCAGTCGAAGCTTGGGCGATCCGCTGTACCAGTCCTGCAGCAACGCTGCCCACGATCGATCATCGGCCAGTGCATGTGCGCGCTGCGCGAAATCGACCGCGCGCCGATTGTCCGGGTCGACCAGGCTCAGATCCCAGAACTCGGTGCCCTGGTAGATATCGGGAACACCTGGCAGACACAGCTGCAGGCACAGTTGTGCCAGCCCGTTGCTGGCACCGGCAGGCGCGATGCGTTGAACAAATGCGGCCAGCGCGGCGCGGACATCCTGCAGGCGGCTGTCGGCAAGCAATGACTGCAGCCACGCACAGGCCGCATCTTCCAACGTCAGATCGGGGTCGAGCCAACTGCTGATCCGCTTGCCCTCGCGCAGGGCCTTGCGCAGCCACTGCTGCATGCGCCCTGCGAAATCCGCCTCTGGCCTGCCCTGCATCGGCCACGCCGCGACCAGCGCCTGCCAGAGCGCATAGGCTTCGGCAGCGGGCAGTGGCATGGCCATGCGTGCCGCATCACAGCGCCGTTCCCAGTCCGCCAGCGCTTCCTGCCACGCGGCCACATCGCTGCTCAGCAGCGCCAGGCGCGCCCGGGCATCCGGTCCACGCTTGTGGTCATGCGTGGCCAACGCCAGCATCGCCAGCGGGTGCTGCTGCGCACGTGCCTGTGCCAGCGCAAGCAGCTCGCTGCCATCAACACCGATCCGTTGCGCGTCGCTGCCCACTTCATTGCGCGACAGCAGGCGGAAGTAGCGATAGAAGGCGGTATCCTCCACCGCCTTGGCGTTCAGCGGTGCCGAGAGCTGGCCGAAGCGCACGCGCAGCGCGTCCTCTTCCGGAGCCTGCAAGGCATCCACCAGCAGGCGCAACGCTGTGCGTGCGGCTTCATCCAGCCCTTGGGCAGCCGCTTCACTGGCGCGCTGCAAGGCATCGCGCTCGACTTCGGTCTGCAGATGATACGGCCGATACACCGGGTAGCAGCGCAGCAGCGCGCACACCGCCCTGCGCAGCGTTGCGTCGGTCACATCGGCCTGCCGTGCCGCTGCGCCCAGCACCTGCCGCACGCAGACCCGCAGTCGCTGCAGATCCGCATGCAGGGAGCCGTCCAGCAGCGCGTCGCGGGCCGCCCGTTGCACCTCATCAACCGTACACCGGTCCCCGGCACGGGTCTGCCACTGTGCCGTCAGCGCGTCGGCCCCTGCATCGTCATGCAGCCATGCGCCCACCTGGTCCATGAAGTCGTAGCCGGTGGTGCCATCGCAGCACCACCGGTCTGGCAAGGATTCGCCCTCGGCCAGGATCTTCTCCACGTGCAGGGTGATCTCATGGCCCGCGCGGCCGCCCTCTGCCGCCGCCGCGTCAAGGCAGGCGCGCAACCGCGCCAAGTAGCCGCCCGGGTCGGACAGCCCATCAACGTGGTCGATGCGCAGTCCATCCACCCGGCCCTCGCGAACCAGCCGCAGCGGCAGCGCGTGCACCGTCTCGAACACGTCCTCGCGCTCCACCAGCAGCGCAACCAGCGTCGTGATGTCGAAGAACCGGCGGTAGTTGACCTGGTCACCGGCGGTGCGCCACCACGCCAGATGGTAGTGCTGCCGCTCCAGCAGCGCATGCATGCGCTCGGCAGAACGATTGCAGCGTGCCACCCAGCCATCCCGCGCGCCGCGGTCCAGCGGATAGCTGCGCGGTGACAACGGCAGGCACAGGTCGTGGTGGCGCAGCGCGGGCAGATCGCCGTCGTCGTCCACGCGCAGCATGCCGGAGCCGATGGCCGCGTCAAGCGGCCGATCCAGTACCGGCAGCCACAGCCGCTGCCCGCAGGCTGCGGCATCCCAGTCAATATCGAACCAATGCGCGTAAGGGCTGCGCCGGCCATGCATCAGCACATCCGACCACCAGCCATTCTGGGGCGCGGCCGCCAGGTGGTTGGGCACCCAGTCCAGGATCAGGCCCAGTCCATGCGCGCGGGCGCGGCCAGCAAGGTGCAGGAAGCCTGCTTCACCGCCGAGTTCCGGGCTGATGCGGGTGGGGTCGATGCCATCGTAGCCGTGGCTGGAACCGGGCATGGCCGCCGCAATCGGCGACAGATACAGGTGACTGACGCCCAGCGAAGAGAAATAGCCCACCTTGTCCGCGGCGGCAGCGAAGTCGAAGCCAGCGTGCAACTGCAGGCGGGCGGTGGCGCGCAGCGCGGTCATCGGCCGGCTCCGCCGCGACCGGCACTGATGCGCCCCAGGCGCGATTGCAGTGCAGGCTCATCCCAGCGCAGCGGCAGTCGCCGCCGCCAGTTAGGGTGGACGCCGACGGTGCCGGGCAGGTTGACCTGGGTGCGCAGCCCCAGCGCATCCTCCAGCGGCAGCAGCGCCAACCGTGACGGCGTGGCGGCCAGCCGCTCCAGTGCAGCGTCTTCCACCTCTTCACCGTGCGCGGCCTGCGCAAGCGCCAGCGCATCGGCGCTACGCTGTGCCATCGCAGCGCGTAGATCGTCGATTTCACCCAGCCGCGCCCGCCAGCGCAGATCGCGCCCGCGCAGCCATCCCGCCAGCGGCGGCAGGTCATGGGTTGAAGGCATCGCGACGGCGTCGCGCCGCCAGGCGGCAGGCGCCAGGAAGCCGCTCGCATCGCGCGTAAACGGCAGCACGTCCACGCCCAGCACGCCACGGCTGGCCAGCTGCTGGCGGATGCCGGCAGGCACCACCCCCAGGTCTTCACCGATGACCACGCACTGATGCCGCCACGACTCCAGCACCAGCAGGTTCAACAGATCATCCAACGGAAACTGCAGGTAAACGCCGTCACTGGCCGAGCCGCCGCTGGGCAGCACCCACAGCCGGTGCAGGCCCAAGATATGGTCGATACGCACGCCGCCGCGGCCGGCCATCACCGATCGCAGCAGGTGGATGAAAGGGGCATAGCCCTGCCTGCGCAGGGCCAGCGGCGAGAACCCCGTAATCCCCCAGGCCTGCCCCTGCGTGTTGAAGGGATCCGGCGGCGCACCCAGCTCCAGACCCGAGAGCATGCACTGGGGCTGCGAACGTGCCTCGGCACCCTCGGGCGCGCAGCCGACGGCAAGATCGGCGATCAGCCCGATGCCGGCACCGCCGCTGCGCGCGCGCTGCTGCAACTGCGACCAGCAACGCTGTGCCAGCCATTGCGCGAACGCGTGATCGTCCGCATCGCCACTGCGCGGCTCGGCAGCCAAGGCGCAGTACGCCTGCAACGCAGGCCCGGCCTCGCACCGCCACTGGCCCATCGCGCCCCATAGCTCCGGCTGCAGGCGCTGCAGTTGGGCCCTGGCCGAACGCAGCCAGCGCCACTTCAGGTCGGCTGCGGCGGGCCAATCAATACGCCGCGCCGCGGTAGCGGCCTGCACGGCCTCGGTCAGGGCGGAATCGCTTGCCAGTGCGGCGCGGGCCGCATCGGGAACGCCCTGCAGCAGCGAGGCCTGCAACGGGTCCAGCCAGCGGCGGTCGCTGGGTGAGTAAGGGCTGTAGCCGGCCGTCGGCGGCAGGCCGGCATGCAAAGGGCTCAGTGCCAGTGCGTGCCCGCCGTGCGCGACCAGGCGCTGCAGCCACGGCCCGCACCCGGCACTGTCTCCGATCCCCGCGTCGGCGTGGCTGCGCAGGCTGTATACCTGCGCAGCCAGGCCCCAGGCCCTATCGAGCTGCGCGGGCCACCACGCTTTCTGCGGCGCCACCGCGATGGCGATGGACCTGCGCCCCTGTTCCCAGCGCCAGTAACCCGGCTGTTCCGGCGCGGGCCACGCACCGCGCCGATCCTGCCGCGCGTCGTGCGCCCTTCCCGCTTCATCCACCCAGCCCGCCGTACCGGATACTGACGGCAGCGCCACGGGCTGGCCGCAGATGGCCGTACGCAGCGGTGCGTGCTGGGCGTCTGAATCCGGCTGCAACTGCGCCAGCACCACACGCAGCACTGCGGGCGACACTGTGCAGTGGCGCCCGGATACGTCTTCCCACTCGGGCATCAGTCCGGCCGCACGGGCCGCGCCCTGCAGCGCTGCGTCGCTGCTCATGCCGGCAACCAGCGCAGCTGCAACCCGCCCTTGGGCGCCAGCCATGGGCCGGCAGGAAGCTGCAGCGGCGGCTCGCCCTCGGGAAGGGAATGGGCCACCGCCTCTGCGCCAGCATTGATGGCGATCCACCATTGCCCGGCAGGCAACTGCCAGCCGGCCTGCACGGCGCCCGCACCCAGTACCGTCGCGCCCAGCGAACGCGCCTGTTCCAGGCCCGGCTGCAGGTAGCGCCGGCGCGCCGTGAGCAGCTCGCGCAGCCATGTCAATGCAGCCTGTGCCGCGGGGTCAGCACCGGGCGAGGCAACACAGGACGCCTGCAGCGTTGCCGGATCGTTCGGGTCCGGAATGCGCGCGCGTGACGCGGCATCGGCAAAGGCACTGAACCCGGCAAACTCGCGCCGGCGTCCTTCGCGTACGGCCTCGTCCAGCGGCGCTTCAAAATCGGTGAAGAACAGGAAGGGCGATGTTGCCTGCCACGGCTCGCCCATGAACAGCAACGGCACCATCGGCGTCAGCACAGTCAGCGCCATGGCCATACGCAGCTGCGGCGGCGAAACCAGCGTACTCAGCCGATCACCGAACGCGCGGTTGCCTACTTGGTCATGGTTCTGCGCGAACACCACGAACCGCGACGGTGGCAGGTCTGCGCTGGCTTCGCCACGTGGTACGCCGTGCAGGTCGGGCTCGCCCTGCCAGGCAAAGCCTTCGGCCAGACAGCGCGCCAGCAGCGCCTCCGCACGACCGGCATAGGCTGCGTAGTAGCCTTCGTTCTCGCCGGTCAGCAGCACGTGCAGCGCATTGTGGAAATCGTCATTCCACTGTGCCTGGTAGGCGCCGCGCAGCCAGTGGGCCTGGTTTCGCTCGTTCTCAAGCACCAGGCAGGCATGCGGTACCTGGGCGCGCACCGCATCACTGAGCTGCTGCAGGAAGCTGTCATCGGCGATGGCATGCACGGCATCCAGGCGCAAGCCGTCGAAACGGTACTCCTGCAGCCACATCAGCGCGTTTTCGATGAAGAAGCGCTGGACCTGCGGCTGTGAAAAATCGATGGCCTCACCCCAGGGCGTGCTGTGCCCACTGCGGAAGAATGCCCTGGCGTACTGGGCCAGATGGTTCCCCTGCGGGCCGAAATGGTTGTAGACCACATCCAGCAGCACGGCCATGCCGGTCGCATGTGCGGCATCAACAAAGCCTTTCAACGCGTCGGGTCCACCGTAGGACTGCGCCGGGGCATACGGAAACACACCGTCATAGCCCCAGTTGCGGTTGCCAGGAAACTGGGCCACCGGCATCAACTCGATCGCGGTGATACCGGTCTCGGCCAGCACCGGCAGTTGTGCGATAAGCGCTTCGAAGCCACCTGCAGCGCCCACATGCACTTCGTAGATCACCATGTCCGACCACGCAACCGGGTTGCGTTGCCCGGTCAGCCACACGTGGTGGCCAGGCATGACCACGGCGCTGGGGCCATCGATGCCGTCCGGTTGCCAGCGCGAGGCGGGATCTGGCACTTCACTGCCGTCGGGCAGACGGAACCGGTAGCGGTCGCCATGCCCAGCAGAGGCATGAACCCAATGGGTACCGTCACGTTCCCGGCGCATCGGTATCGCCGCACCCGCCAGCACCAGTTCCACCTGCGCGGCATCCGGCGCCCACAGCCGGAACGTCACCGCACCGTCGTCCACGGGCCACGCGCCCAGGCGCGCGTCTGCGGTCATTGCGCTACCTGCAGGTACAGGGTCGACAGCGGCGGTAGCGTCAGTCGCAATGACTGGGCATGGCCGTGCATGGGCCGGGCATCGGTGCCGACCGCACCCAGGTTGCCTGCGTTGCCGCCCGCGTAATAGTGGCTGTCGGTGTTCAGGCACTCTGACCAGCGGCCCGGCGTGGGCACGCCAACGCGATAACCGTCGCGCTGCACCGGGGTGAAATTGCTGACCACCAGCACCGCAGGCGCCCTGCCTGTGGGGTCCTGCCGCACGAAGGCGAAGACGCTGTTGCCGTTATCGTCGCCCACGCTCCAGGCAAACCCGCGCTCGTCATGCTCGTGCTGATGCAGGACAGACTGCTGCCGCAACTGCGCGTTCAGATCGGCCACCAGGCGCATCAGTCCGCCCCCTTCAGGCGTGCCGGCCTGCTGCCATTCCAGCCCGCGCTGGTGGGCCCACTCCTCCGCCTGGCCGAATTCGCCGCCCATGAAGAGCAGCTTGCTGCCAGGGTGCGCCCACATGAAGGCGTAATACGCGCGCAGCTGGGCAAACTGCTGGCCGCGATCGCCCGGCATCTTGCGCAGCAGCGAGCCCTTGCCGTGCACCACTTCGTCGTGCGACAGCGGCAACACGAAACGTTCGGAAAACGCGTAGACCAGGCCGAAGCTGATCTCGCTGTGGTGATGCGGTCGATGCACCGGATCGCGCCGCAGGTACTGCAGCGTGTCGTGCATCCAGCCCATGTTCCATTTATGGGTGAAGCCCAGGCCGCCGTCGGCTACCGCACGGGTCACGCCCGGCCAGGCCGTGCTTTCCTCGGCAATGACCAGCACGTCCGGGAAGCGCTCACGCAGGGTCTGGTTCATGCGCTGCAGGAACGCAACCGCCTCCAGATTCTCACGCCCCCCCTGCACATTGGGCACCCACTGCCCGTCGGCGCGGCTGTAGTCGCGGTACAGCATAGAAGCCACGGCATCCACGCGCAGCCCATCGATGTGGAAGCGCTCGATCCATTCCACCGCGCTGCCCAGCAGGTAGCCTGCCACTTCGTTGCGCCCGTAGTTGTAGATCAGCGTGTCCCAGTCGGCGTGTTTGCCCTCGCGCGGATCGGCATGCTCGTACAGGGCGGTGCCGTCGAAGCGTGCCAGGCCGTGGTCATCCTCGGGAAAGTGCGCGCCCACCCAGTCCACGATCACACCCAGCCCAGCCTGGTGGCAGCGGTCCACGAAGCGGGCGAAGTCCTCCGGGGTACCGTAGCGCGCCGTTGGCGCATAGATACCCAAGGGCTGGTAGCCCCACGATCCGCCGAACGGATGCTCGCTTACCGGCAGCAGTTCGATATGTGTGAATCCCAGGCCGGTCACGTGGGGGATCAGCCGCTCTGCCAGTCCATCCCAGTCCAGCGCGCTGCCGTCGTCCAGCCGTTGCCACGAGCCGGCGTGCACCTCGTAGATGGACAGCGGCGCTGCAGCGCCCAGCCTACGGCGGCGGTCCAGCCAGGGCTGATCGTTCCAGTGCAGCGGTGCGGCGGCAGGTACGCGCGATGCGGTCGCCGGTGCGCGCTCGGCCCACCGCGCCATCGGATCCAGTTTGTCCGGCAGCAGCTGGCCCTGCGCACCCATGATGCGGAACTTGTAGCAGTCCCCCGGCTTCACCCAGGGCACGAACAGTTCCCACACGCCGGCGCGATGGCGCAGGCGCATGGGGTGGCGGCGTCCATCCCATCCGTTGAAATCACCGATGACCGCCACGCGCCGCGCATTCGGTGCCCACACCGCAAAGCGCACACCGGCAATACCGTGCAGTGTCATCGCCGTCGCGCCGAGCGCGCGCATGGCATCGGCATCGCCTTGGTGGATGCGTTGCAGCAGCTCCTCGTCCAACAACGGACCAAACGCGTACGCGTCATGCACCTGCTCGATACCGTGGGCGAAATGCAGCGCCAGCAGCGGAATCTCCTCGTCGCCGGCCGGCCCCGCGAACAGTCCGGGCAGTCCCACACTGCGGAGGTCCCAGCGTCGGCCGCCCGCTGACACCACCTCAACCCGACGCGCGTCCGGCACCAGTACGCGGATCAGCCGATTGCCATCGGCATCGACATGCGGCCCCAGCCATGCGAACGCGTCTGCAGGCCGGGCCTGGGCCAGATCCTGCAGTTCCGCCGCCACTGCCGCAGCAACATCCACCTGCGGGCCCAGCCCGCATTCCACACCGACCGTGCCGCGCCCGCCGTCGGTCATACCGCTACCCCGCAGGTCTGCTGGTACAGCGCCAGGTACGCGCGGCCGGCGGTTTCCCACCCGCCCGGCCGCAGCATCGCGGCACGCCGCATGGCCTGCATCAGCACTGGCAGCCGGAAGGTACGCATGGCCCGTTCCACGCAGCGGCGAAGCCCATCGGCGCTGGCGCCATGGAACAGAAAGCCGGTCACGCCGTCCTCCACCGTGTCGACCAGACCACCGGTGGCGTGCGCCACCGGCAGGCAGCCAAAGCGCTGGGCATACATCTGGCTGAGCCCGCACGGTTCGAAACGCGATGGCATCAGCAGGAAATCCGCGCCGGCGAACATCTGCCGCGCCAGGCCTTCTTCAAAACCAATGAAGGCGCCCACCCGGCCCGGGTAGCGCTGCGCCAGCGCCTGCACCTGCGCCTCGACCTGCGGCTCGCCACCGCCGATCACCACCAGCTGGCCACCGGCAGCAACGATCTGCGGGGCCACATCACAGGTGATGTCCAGGCCCTTCTGGTGGACCAGGCGCGATACCACGGCAAACAACGGGCCCTGCGATGGCTGCAGACCGAAGGCCTGGCGCACGGCCTGCGCGTTGGCATCGCGCCCCGCACACTGGTCCACGCTGAAGCGCGCTTTCAGATGGATGTCGCGACGCGGGTCCCAACTGGCATCGATGCCATTGACGATGCCGCTGAGGTGACCGCCGGCCGCGCGTCGGGCCAGCAATTCATGCAGGCCGCAACCATCCTCGACCGCCGTGATCTGCTGCGCGTAACGAAGGCTGACCGTGTTCAGCCGTGTTGCATTGGCAATGCCGCCCTGCAGGAAGGACATCTGGCCGTGGAAGTGCAGTTCATCCAGGCGTTCGGCGGGCACCCCCAGAGCGGGCGCCAGCGCGAAGGGAAACAGCCCCTGGTAGGCCAGGTTGTGGATGGTCAGCAGGGTCGGTACGGCGGTGCGATCCCAGCGCACGTAGGCAGCGGCCAGCGCCACCGGCCAGTCATTCAGGTGAAGCAACTGCGGGGTCCAGTCCAGCCCCGCCCTGCCCGCGGCGAGCTCGGCGGCGGCATGCGAAAGCGTGGCAAAGCGCACCGCGTTGTCCGGCCACTCCCTGCCCTGCGCATCCACGTAGGGCGAGCCGTCGCGCTCATACAGGGCGGGCGACAGCAGTACGTAGATAGGCAACCCATCGGCCTGCAGCGCCATGCCGAGGGTGCAGGCGGGAAGCCCGGCGCGGCCGCCAATGCGGCCCACCTCGCGCAGTTGCGGCAGGCGCTGCAGCACTTCGGGATAGCCCGGCAACAGCACCCGCGCATCACAGCCGGCGCGCACTGCGCGTGGCAGGGCCGCAGCTACATCACCCAGGCCACCGGCCTTGATGAAGTCGGCCATCTCGGTGGCCACGAACAGCACCCGCTGCACGAGCGCGGGCAGTTCAATGGGCTGTGAGGGACCGCGGCGCGTGCCGATCGGCACAGCGGCGGGTGCGGGCAGCGCAGTGTCTGCCACGGAGTCGAACGGGGATCCGGCGACGAGATCGAGGGCCATGATGCTTCTCTGAATCAGTCAGGCAGACGCCAGCGGCGCCCTGCTGGGCGCGTGTGCTGGAAAGGAAGTCGTCGCGGAACGTGGGGGACGTGCGCGTAGGCTTTACGCGAATGTGCCCTGTTGCATATCAAACAGCTGTGAAGTGATGGCGATTTATTTGTGACAGGGCTTCATGAGCTCAGTACGCATCGTTCGATGCAGCCCGCCCCGTGCCTGCAGCAGCCATCCGGCCGGCATGCGGGCCGGCCTTGCGGGGCGCAACGCTACCCCCCATTGCGAGGTCACGCGCCAGGCTGCGCCGGCGCGACCAGAACCTGCACCTGCAGCGTGCTGCCATCGTCCAGGTACAGCACCTGCTGCACGGGCACCGAATCCGCGTCTGCCAGCGGCTGCACGGTCGCACGCGGCAGCACCAGCCGGCAGAACGTACCGCCATCCAGCAGCACCGGCTGGTCACCCGCGTGCAGCGACACCGCCAGGCCCCAGCCTTCCACGCCGCCGAAGCGGGTCATGTTCTCCACCGTCTCCCCGCCCAGCAGCACCTGCAGTTCGGCAGGTTCCAGGCACAGGCGCAGCGATTGCTGCTGCAGTTCTACTTTCATGCGGGCACCTGGGCGGGGCTGTACGCAGACATCATGATTCAAGGCCGGAACGATCGTGGGCGTGCATGGTAAACGAGCGATCGTGCTGGAGCGCCACGCACGCGCAGCCGTTCGCCCATGGCAATGCTTGTCGCACTGAATGTGATGTTATAACATTCCGCCTCTTTTTCAGGGGGATGTATGCGTCGTCACGTTCTTGCCGTTGCTGTACTGCTTGCTGTCCATGGCGCCTGCGCCGCCGAAAGCACCACACTGCCCACGCTGGATGTCCGCGCCGATCGCCTTTCCAAGGTTGATTCGGTGGTGGTCGTCGAAAACACCGATGCGCCCAACCGCACCCTGGGCGAGATGCTGGAACACGTGTCGGGCGTGCAAAGCAGCGCGTTCGGGCCCAATGCTGGCGCGCCGGTCATCCGCAGCCTGAGCGGCAGCCGCGTGCAGCTGCTCGAAGACGGCCATTCGATCCTCGGCATGAATGCGATCAGCGGCAACATCAACGTGCCGTTCGACCCGCTGTTCGTCAAGCAGGTAACGGTGAACAAGTCCGCGGACAGCGTGCGCTACGGCGGCAATGCCATCGGCGGCAGCGTGAACGTCGATACCGGGCTCATCTCGCGGCAGATGGAAACCAAGGACCAGGAAATGGAACTGCTGCTTCGCCAGGGCTTCAACGCCGCCGACGCGCAGGGTTTCCGCATGAACTTCAACAACCAGCGTAACGTGTCCACCAACCTGCAGATGTCGGTGCAGCGCATCTCCCACTACGACATTCCCGGCAACAGCAAGGCCAGCGTGTGCGACAGCCAGCTGTTCCCTGCCGCTGGCGGTGTGAACAGCGCACTGGCCGATGCCTGCCAGAAGGAAGCGCGCGTGCAGCGGGTCTACAACAAGGCCTCGCAGCCCTTCATCGACCAGTTCATGACCGAGAACCCGGACTGGGCAGACGGCGATTTCTCCTTCTTCACCAACCAGCCTACCTCCGTTTGGATGGGCAAGACCTACGTCAACCCGGCCAACCCGCAGTACGTGCAGGGCACGCCGTCGTACGTGCAGCAGCAGATCAACCGCGATGTGACACCGAACTACACCGGCACGCTGGGCAACAGCTACTTCCGCAATACCCATCTTGCCGCGGGCTCGACCTACTTCTTCGATCGCGGCTACGTGGCTGCCAGCATCGACAGCAAGGACAGCGAGTACGGCGTACCGGGCTTCTCGATGGAGAACCTGTCCTTCGGTTCGGACTACAGCCAGGGCCGCCCGGTGGGCGTGAAGCTGCAGCAGGACACCTACACGGTGCTGGCCAACGTGCGCGAGCCGCTGCCGCTGCTGGACAGCGCCGAAGTGAATCTATCCAAGCTCAGCAGCACCGCAGGCGAATACCTGGGCGCCAGCAAGGCCAACCAGTACGCCTTTGACACCTACCAGGGCGAGCTTGTGCTGAACCATCGCCGCGCAGGTGCGTTGACCGGCCAGCTGGGGACCGGCTACCAGTCCCGCTCCATCACCGGCAGTGGCCCGCAACGCTACCTGCCCGACGTGGAGACGCAGGCAAAAGCGCTGTTCGTGAAGGAGACCCTGACCCTGCCGTGGGCCACCTTCGATGCTGGATACCGGCACGAGAAGATCGATCACGAAATCCAGGCCAGCCGCTTCCAGAGCGGCCGCAACTCCCCCAACGGCAGCTTGAAAGACCGCGATTTCAATCTGGAAAGCTACAGCGCCGGTGGCTACTTCAAGCTCGGCAAGTGGTTCGCGGCAACCCTGCGCTACGCCGATTCACAGCGCGCCCCGGACGTGAACGAGCTCTACGCCAGCAATGCGCACTACTCCACCATGACCCAGGAGGAAGGGAGCCAGGCGCTGAAACCCGAGCGCGCCAAGACCCAGGAGTTCACGCTGGCCTTCAGCAACGCGGGCTTCGAGGCCACGGCCACCGCGTATGAGATGAAGTACGAGAACTATCTCTACCTGGGTTATTCCGGCCTGCAGACTGCCAACCGCTTGCCGCTGAAATACTGGAAGCAGACTGACACCACGGTGAAGGGCTTTGAGGTGGATGTGTCGCAGGCACTGGAACTGGGGCCTTACGGCAGCCTGCAGCTGTCGGCGTTCTCCGATCTGGTGAAGAACAAGGCCGACCACCCCGATTCACTGCGCGCCCACAACGATGGCCAGTACCTGCCCAACATGCCCACCAACCGCTACGGTGCGAACGTAGCCTGGCAGCGCGGCGGCTGGAAGGCGCACGTGTCCGGCACCTACTACGACACCCAGCAGTACCTGGGCCGTTACGTGAGCGAGGAAATCCCACTGCCTGCCTTCACCCTGGTCGATATGCAGGTCAGCTATGCCTTCCCGATCCGCAATGCGTATGTGTCGGCGCTGGAGGTCTTCGTCAACGGCAGCAACCTGCTGGACGAAGAGGCGCGACCGCACAACTCGCCGCTGAAGTACATCGCCCCCTTGCCGGGGCGCGGCTTCCAGATCGGGCTGAACGTGAAGCTGTAAGGGCGGCAGCAAGGTGTACATACGACCCAGGCCGCACGTGTGGCTGCACGCGGCGGCCGCAGGCTACTTCGTGGCCGTGCTCTGCGCGGCCTGGCTGCCGCAGCTGATGCCGGGCCCCCTGCCCCACACCCCCTGGGCCGCAGGCGGCACCGGGCTGCGTGGCCTGTGCACACCGCTGGTGTGTGCAGGCGTGGTCGCCCAGCTCTGCCGCGGGCTGTCGCTTGGGCAGGCGCCAGTGGCGCCGGTGTTGGCCAGCGCTGGCGCCGCGTTGCTGCTGTGGGCGCAGTTGCCTTCCGATGCCAGCAGCCTGCCACTGGCACGGCTGCTGGCTGCGTCGGCGGGCGTCAGCCTGCTGCTGGTGGCGCAGCACATGCGCTGCGACACCCCGGCAGGGTCTACCGCGCTCAGTTTTCCTGGTAGTCGCGCTCGTCGTACTCACCCGGCACGGTGCAGGTCAGCGTAACCGGGCTGCCTTCGCTCACCATCAGCGAGCCCAGCTTGGTTTCGCGGCCACCGCCGGCATTCAGCTTGGCGGCCTTGCGCACGGCGGCAACGCTGGCGCCCAGTTCGGCGCTATAGCTCTGGCCCATGCCATCGCTATCGTCGATGTAGGCGGTGATTTCCTTCACCGGAACACCGAACAGGGTGAACCCGGCGGCCGGGCTGATCGGCTTCAGGCTGCCGTCTTCTTCGCGCGGCAGCGCCTTCCAGGCGGCACTGTTGGTATCGGGAGCGGCGCGGCATTCCAGCGCGGCCTGCATCGACGGCGCAATGGCCTGCCACTGGGTAGCGTTCAAGGCGTGGGCGGCCGGTGCGGTGGCGGCAACAGCCAGCAGCGGGGCCAGCAGCTTCAGCCGCGTGCGGCGTGCACGCGACAGAGAGGGAGTTACGTTCATTACCTACATTCCATTTGCAGTGGGGTTCCTTGCCGCTGGTGCTGCGGATGCAGGCGCCAACGGCGAAGGAATTCTACGCTTCCACGTGCACTCAGACGTAGGCAAATGCGGCGAGATCGGCGTTCAGGCGATCCCGATGGGTGACCGGGAAACCATGCGAAGCACCCTCGTACACCACCAGGGTGGCATTGGGCAGGATCTCGACGGCGCGACGTGCGGTGGTGTCCAGCGGCACGATGTCATCGCCGCTGCCGTGTACAACCAGCGTCGGCAGCGTGATCGATGCCATTTCTGCGCGGAAGTCAGTGCCCCAGAACTGGTCGACGCAGGCAAGCTGCGCGTGCAGCGCGCCACTCATGCCTTGCTGCCAGAATGCCATCTGCCAGCCCGCGTTATGCGGCACGTCACCCTGTCCCATGGCAAAGAATGCCGTGGGGAAATCCAGGTACAGCTGTGAACGATTATCCAGCACGGCCTGCTTCACCCCATCGGCCACCGCCCTCGGTACGCCCTCGGGGTGGCCGTCGATCGCGCCCATCAGCGGGGTGATGGCACCCAGCAACACCAGCTTGGACACGCGATCGGTCCCGTGCCGGGTGACATAGCGCACCACTTCACCGCCGCCCATCGAGTGCCCCACCAGTACCGCATCGCGCAGGTCCAGCGCCTGCATCACCGCCGCCAGATCATCGGCGAAGGTGTCCATGTCATAGCCGCCCGCCGGCTGGTCCGAGCGCCCATGGCCACGTCGGTCATAGGCCACCACACGGAAACCGGCGTCGGCCAGGAACTGCATCTGCGGGTCCCACGCATCGCTGTTCAACGGCCAGCCGTGCGAGAGCACGATCGGGCGGCCACTGCCGATATCGCGGTAGAAGATCTGGGTACCATCCTGGGCAGCAACGAAATTGGTCATGTCTGATCCTGTATGCGGTTGGGGGAAGAGGTTCAACGATTGAGCGTGTAGTTGGCCGGCACCCAGCGGTACTGGTACGGCGCGCCTTCGGCGACACGGCCGATGCCGGGGAAGGAGATGTGCGCCGCTGCAATCCACCAGCCATTGGCTACCGCCTGCTGGTACAGCGCATCGCGCGAAGCAATGGCCTGGGTGCTCTGCCAGTCGTAGCGGATGGCCACCTGCGGGTCGTCGAACTGCACCGCCGCCACATGCACGGTGTCACCCCAGAACAGCATGGCCTGATCGGCATCGTGCAGCAGGTAGACACTGTGGCCGGGGGTGTGGCCGGGGGCTGGCAAGGCACGCAGCCCCGGCACCAGGTCCTGGCCTGCCGGTTCGAAGGTCTGCACACGGCCGGCCGCTCGATACGGCGCCAGCACTCTCTGCGCGGCGGCGAAGAACGGGCGCTGCAACGGGCCCACCTGGTCCTGGTTGCGGCTGTTGGTCCAGAAATCGAACTCGCGCTTGGCCACATGCACCGTGGCATTGGGGAACACTGCCTTGCCATCGCGCAGCAGGCCGCCGGCATGGTCCTTGTGCAGATGGGTGATGAAGATGTCATCCACATCGGCAGGCTGATGTCCCGATGCCTGCAGTGCCGCGACCAGACCGCCGCCCTCGGCGCCATACAGATCGCCGGCGCCGGTATCGACCAGCATCACCCGGTCGCCCTGCTCGATCAGGAAGGCGTTGATCATGCCTTCCACCGGTGCCTTCAGGTACTGCTGGGCCAGCAGCCGATCCACTTCACCGGGACGCGCGCCCAGCAGCAACTGGTCCACGGGGAACAGATGCGTGCCATCCAGCAGCGCGGTCACCTGGAACGTGCCCAGCTGCATGCGGTAGAAGCCCGGTGCCTGCTGCGGCTGCTGCACGGCCGCCGCAGCGGGTTCGGCCGCCATTCCAGCCATCGGCAGCGCCGAGGCAGCGGCCAGCAACAGTGCGGCCGCGAGTGTGTGTGTCTTGTGCATCATTGCATTCCTGCGTGTGTTGAACGAAAAGGCCGATGCGCTCGGGGATATATGGCGGTGTACTGCACCGTGTGCAGCCGTGTTTTCAGTAGCGCTGTCCATCAGCCCCTCCAGTCCTGCAGGAACTCCATCAGCAGGCCGTTCACCACCTCCGGGCGCTCTTCATGCGGCAGATGGCCGCAGCGTTCGATGGCAACCGCACGCAGGTTCTCGGCCATTTCCGCCCAGACCTGCGGCATGTCGAACATGCGCCCCACCGCCTCGAACTCCGCACCCCACAGGGCCAGCGTCGGGCAGGCAATGCGCACGTGCGCGTCTTCCAGGTCCTGCTGTACATCCACTGCGTTGGCGCGGTAGTCCGACATCGCCCCACGCACCGCGCCCGGCGCACTATAGGCACGCACATAGGTGTCGAAGGCTTCGCCGCTGATCGCGGCCGGATCGTAAGCCCAGTCAGAGAAGAACCAGCGCAGCCACGTCGCTTCGTTGCCGGCAATCAGCGCTTCGGGCAGGTCCGGCACCAGGTGGAACAGGAAGAACCAGTACGCCTTGGCGATGGTGGCGTTCAGTTCACGTGCCACGATGCGGGTGGGCACGTTGTCCATCACCACCAGGCGGTCCACGCGCTGCGGGTGATCCTTGGCCAGGCGCGTGGCCACGCGCGCGCCACGGTCGTGCCCGACCAGCGCCACCTTGTCGATGCCCAGCGTGTCCAGCAGAGCCACGATGTCCTGCGCCATGGTGCGCTTGTCGTAGCCGGTAGCCGGCTTCTCGGTTTCACCGTAGCCGCGCAGATCGGGCGCAATCACCCGGTGGTTGGCCGCAAGCACCGGAATCTGGTGACGCCAGGCGTAGTTGGTTTCCGGAAAACCGTGCAGCAGTACCACCGGGGCGCCATTGCCGGCGTCGATGAAGTTCTGGCGGATGCCATTGGCACGCACGGTGTGGCTGACGAACGGGTTCATCAGAGTGTCCTTTCAACGTGGGGGAAGATGAGAGAGGTGTTCAGCGCGCTGCGGCGCGGGTGCCGAGCTGCAGTGCGGTGGCCAGCGCTGCCAGGCCAATCGACAACACCACCACGCCACGCCAGCCATCCAGCGACCAGGCCCAGCTGGCGGCCGCGGCACCGGCGGCACCGCCCAGGAACATCGAGCCCATGAACAGTGTGTTGAGGCGCGAACGGGCTTCCGGCCGCAGTGCGTAGACCACGTGCTGCTGCGAAACCAGCACGCCCTGCACCGCCAGATCCAGCAGTACGCAGCCCACGACCAGGCCGATGATGGACGGCCACAGGCCCAGCAGCAGCCACGACAGCAGGGTGAGCGCGCTGCCGGCGATGATGGCCAGGTGCGGGCCACGGCGGTCGGCGATGCGGCCGGCCAGCGGTGCGGCCAGGATGCCCACTGCACCGACGATGCCGAACAGCCCGGCCACCTGTGCGCCGTAGAGGGCGTTCATCTGCGGCAGGCGCAGCGACAAGATGGTCCAGAACGCGGCGAACGCAGCGAACAGCAAGGCCTGGGTGATGGCGGCGCGGCGCAGCACCGGCAGTTCACGCCACAGGCCCACCAGCGAACGCATCAGCGCCGGATAGCTTGCGCCCTGCGTGGGCTGGCTGACCGGCAGCAGCGTGCGTGCAAGCACCGCCGCACCCAGCGCCAGCGGCACGCCCAGCCAGAACATGGCGCGCCAGCCGGCGTGGTCGCCCACGGCGCCGGACAGGGTGCGACTGAGCAGGATGCCGCACAGCACGCCGGACATGACGATGCCGATGGTGGCACCGCGGCGCTCGGGCGCAGCCAGTGCGGCGGCTAGCGGCACGATCTGCTGGGCCACGGTGGCGGTCACCCCCACCAGCAGCGAGGCGGCCAGCAGCAGGGCGCCGCTGGGCGCCAGCGCGGTGAACGCCAGGGCCACGGCCAGCAGGCTGAACTGCACCACGATCAGGCGGCGGCGCTCCACGCGATCGCCCAGCGGCACCAGCGCGAACAGGCCCAGCGCGTAGCCAAGCTGGGTGGCGGTGGGCACCAGGCCGGTCAGCGTGCCCGGCAGCTCGCGCTGCATCAGGCCCAGCATGGGCTGGTTGTAATAGATGTTGGCCACGGCCAGGCCCGCACACAGGGCCATCACCAGGGTGAGGGCCGGGGTGAGGGCCGGTAGCGCGGCGGGTTGTGCCGGTGACGTTGCAGTGCTCATGGTTCGGGCTCGGTTCGCACCCGGAGTGGGCGTGGCGAAACTATGAGCGCGTATCGATTCATGCAGTAGACTGCCAATCGGTTAGGCCAGCCAAACGGCAATCGTTACAATGAACCTGAGCGATGTGCAGGTGTTCGTGGAAGCCGTGCGCGTGGGCAGCCTGGCCGGCGCGGCGCGCAAGCTGGGCCTGACCGCCATGTCGGCCTCGCGCAGCCTTGGGGCGCTGGAAGCCGAGCTGGGTGCGCGCCTGCTGCACCGGACCACCCGCTCCCTGTCGCCTACCAGCGATGGCGAGGTGTTCCTGCCCTACGCGCAGGCGCTGCTGGAAGGCCAGGCCAATGCCTTGGCCGACCTGCACCCCGACGGCGGCGGCCTGAGCGGCCAGTTGCGCATCACCGCATCCACCGCATTCGGGCGCCGGGTGGTGGCGCCGCTGCTGCCGGCGTTCATGGCCGAGCACCCCCGCCTGCACGTGGATCTGCACACCACCGACGAACAGGTGGATATCGTCGCGCAGGGCATCGATGTGGCCATCCGCATTGCGCCGCTGCGCGACAACCGGCTGGTGGCGCGGCGCTTGGCCGACAACCCACGCGTGCTGATCGCCTCGTCTGCGTACCTGCAACAGCGTGGGCAGCCGCGGGTGCTGTCCGACCTGGCCGCGCACGAGTGCCTGGCCGCCAGCGGTACCCGCCACTGGGCGTTCCTGCGCGCGGGCAAGCCGCTGCGGCAGCGGGTGGCGGGCCGGCTGACGGCCAGTTCGGTGGAAGCGGTGTATGAAGCCTGCGCGGGCGGGCTGGGCATCGCCAATCTGTCGCAGTGGTATGTGCGCGATGCGCTGGCGCGTGGCGATGTGCAGGCGATCACGCTGGATGATGCCGCGCCCGAACCGCTGGATATCTGGGCGGTCTACCCCAGCGCCAGCCGGGTGCCGCCGAAAGTGCGCGCGTTCGTGGCGGCGGTGCAGGACGCGCTGGGCTAGTTCGTTGTCGCAAATGCCATGTTGCGGACGGCGTGTGCAGGTGTTTTAGGCGGCACTGTGTCGCAGATTGCCGGTTGGGTGCAGCGCCTCGCGCCACTTTGGATAGCGGTTACTTAACAGCCTGCGACAATGCCGAAAGCGTCGCTATCAGAGTGCGTTCTTCAACTTTTCTGATTGGCATTCGGCATCACCGCGGTTACAGATGGCGGGCCATCGAAAACGGATGGCCGGGCTTCGAATCCCGTCGTGATCTTGAGTGATTGCGCTTGCCAGTCGGCGCCGCCCTGTGCGGCGTCGGCTGGCAATCCGCCTGCCGGCCATGGCGGGCGGTGCGCGGGGGCGTTCACGCCCGCCGGCTTGAGGTCATCCGGATTCGAACCGCGTACCGCCCGCCACCTTTGTGTGGCGGTTGTTGCTTGCCCCTTTCGGAGCCACGCCATGACCACGCCTGATGTATCGCCGCTGCGCCCTGCCCGCCCGGCGGCCGCCGACCCTACCACCTTCGCCGCCACGCTGCGCCGCATCGGGCGCGGCGCCGCCGCCAATGGCCAACCCTGGCCCGAACAGCACCCGGTGCCGACCCGGTGCGTGCAACTGGCCGATGCCGACTGCGCCGTGGCCGGCCTGCGCGTGGTGCAGGAACTGCTGCTGGCCGCCGAACGCGTGCGGCAGAGCGGCAACGACGAGGAGTGCCTGGGCGACCGCGTGATGGAAGGGCTGATGATGGCGTGCGTGGCGCTGAGCGCACAGGTGGGTGATCGCCTGCACGGCGATGGCGCAGGCGCACAGCCATGACCCGCGGCCGTCTCCGTTACCTGCAGACCGCCTTCCGTGCCGTGGAAAGGCAGTTCCTGATCAAGCACCTCTGGCTGTTCGGCATTGTCGCAACGGTGCCGACGCTGCTGCTTTCGATAACACCCCTGCACCTGAAGCCATTGCCCACGCTTCTGCATCTGGGCGTATTGCTGGGCCTGTTCGCCCACATCCTGCTGCACAACCCGCGCCGCCGCCCCCTGCCCGACGGACTGGTCTGCCCGGCCTGTTCGCGCCACCTGCTGGGCAGGTTTGGCAAACGCGCGCTGGCCAGCGGTGAATGCCCGCGTTGCGGGCAGGAACTGTTCAACGGTTAGCCTCTGGCGCCCTGATCAACGTCGTTCCCGCGCGCGATGGCGTGAACGGACAGATTCAGGGCGCCGCTTCCACTGGCTATTGAGGGGCGTGTCGTGTGCGAGCCGCGGCGGCTGAACCACCGAACGTCCGCGCCGCGGCTTCGTTCCCGCTGCCGTCGACACGGCGCCACCAGTCACGTGCGACACGAGGTGCAAGGTTTCTGATTGACCGCCCTCGTGGCCCGGCAATGGAATGTGGGCACCGCGGAAGGAGCCGTGATCGCACGGCGCTGGAACCGCAGGTACCCCGCCCGGTTTGCAAGGATTGCCATGACCCGCACCTCACCCGTTCGTTCCCGCGCGATGCGCCTGCTGGCGTGTGTCGCCGTTGCCATGCTGCTGGCCGGGCCCACGCATGCCACCTGGACCGTCAACGACCCGCAGTCGATGGCCAAGGCCATCGAGCAGTACAAGCGGCAGGCAGAGCATTACAAGCAGCAGGTTGAACATTACAAGCAGCAGCTGATCCAACTGAATCCACTGCCGCGTACCGATTCGGTGATGTCCGACAGCTTTTCCGAACGCAGCGAGGACTACCAGCTGCAGGAGCGCTGCCCCGGCGCAGCAGGGCGCGGCATTGGCGGTCTACCGCGCGCACTCGGCGATCTGCTGCCGGGCATCGGCGGCGATGCAGCCAGCGAGCAGACACGCATCTGCGCGCGCATCGTGCGCGCCAGGAACACTCAGTACAACGCCACCGTGCGCATGCTCGATCGGCTGGTCCAGCGCAACCGGCAGTTCGAGGCCATCCAGACCCAGCGCAGCCAAACCGGCAACAGCCAGGGCAACCTGGCCGCCAATGACAACGAAGTCCACCGCTTCGCTGCACAGAACGAAATGGACCTGCAGCACTGGCAGGCCCAGATGAAGGCCTACGACGGCTACATCGAAGGCCTGACCGCACAACGGGCGCAGCTGGCGCGCCAGGCGCTGGACGGCAAGCCCCCCAGCCTGCTGGGCCAGTTGGTACGGGGCGCCGTGCTGGCAAGGGCGCTGTCGAACTGAGGCGTCGCCGTTCCCTCTCCCCCCACCGATGGACAGATGGCATGAATGGATTCGTTGACAGCGCCGCGTTCGGCCTACCGCTTCTGGCAGACATCACGCCGGGGAACTTCCTGTTCTTCCGGCTGGTAAGTGACTACTTCGACAGAGAGATCGCCGAATTCGGGCTGGACCTTACCCGCCGCGCCGCGCGATGGGTCACCTTCACCGCAATGACGCTCACCACGTTCTGGATGCTGGTCCAGGGCTACGCGCTCGCCGCCGGGCGCTCGCAACAGTCGGCCATGGCGATCATGGGGCGGGCGGCAAAAGTGGCATTGGTGGTCATGGCCGCCACCGCCGCGGGGACCAATGGCACGGCACTGCATAAGGCGGTTACCGACAACCTGGACAAGGAGATCCACCAGCTGTTTACCGGGAAGCGCAGCGGCGGTGCAGCCGATTCAATTGACGAGAACCTGCTGTACACGCAGCTGGCGTTGTCAGCGCTGGACGCCATCCACGTGGATGAAAGCGATCCCGAACTGATCGAAAAGAAAGGCCGCGCCATGCAGCTGGCCAGCTTCGGTACCGCCAGCCCGCCCATGGCCGCCGGTGCCATGCTGCTGCTGTTCAAGTTCACCATGGCGTTCCTGATGGGCATCGGGCCGATCTTCATCCTCGCCCTGATGTTCGAGCAGACCAAGGACCTGTTCAAGAAGTGGCTGTTCTATGTGCTGGGCACGCTGTTCTCGATGTCCATCCTGTCGGTGGTGTCGGCCATGGTGCTGAAGTTCACCGCCAAAGTGGCCGCCGCCTACTGGGTAATGGAGCTGCTCCCGATCGACACTGGCGAAGGCTTGTCATCGCAGGCGCTGCAACAAGGCGGCATCGGGCTGCTGATGACCGCGCTCATCATCACGGCGCCTACCATCGGCGCGGCCATGTGGCAGGGCAACATGGGCGCCTTCATGGCCTATTCGCCGTTTGCCAGCCCGACGCCGCCGCCGGGCATATCGGGCTCACCTGGGTTGTCTCCGGCGTCGGCACCGGCAGCAACGCCGGCCATGGCAACGCAGGACGCGCTACCGATGGGTACCTTCGCCGCATCGCCGTCACCGTTGCCGGAAGCGACCGGCCTTCGCGGCAATGCCCACCATGACAGCAGCCGCATGCTGTGAAGAAGGGAGAACATGCAATGAAGAGAACACGCGGCGTCTGCGCGCTGGTGCTGCTGCAGCTGCTCGCCCTGCCGGCAGGGGCGCAGTCGGACAACTACTACGAGCCCATCCCCTACTACAACGACAACCCTTTCCTGTTCTGCACCCTCGGCGTGCCCGGCGACTGCTGGGCGCCCGTCGACCCGGCCACCGGCACGTTCACCATCACCAACATCTATTGCTACAACCCGATCTCGGCCCTGCAGTTCGCACGGGTCTGCCCGAAAGCATTCCCGAACGGGCTGCAGGGCGCAGGCGTGGCCACCGAGTGACCGCAGGCCAGTGCGGTGCTAGTGTGCGCAGCAGATCGCCCCTGCTCCGGCCCGGACCGCCGCATGAAAGCACACGCCCTGCTGTTCGTGGTCGCCACATTCGCCCTGGGTGCAGCCAATGCCCAGGCCCAGGAGGCGCGATTCATCTCCTCCGAACCGTCGCCCTTCAAGCGTTCGGTCTTTGTTGAGCCGAACGAAACCCGCTTCAGCGGCAGCGCCACCGTATCGGGCACCCTGCAGGTGGCCTGGGAGCCGGAAAGCGAGGGGTTCGGCGGCGGCTACCGCGTGGTGCTGAAACCGGACGCGGCCAGCCAGCGACGCTTGCCGCACGATGCGGGCCGTGGCCCGGTCAGTGAGATCTGGATCCGCAACACCGACACGATCATCAGCGCGCTGCTGTCGCCGGCCCAGCGCAAGACCGGCTTGAAGCAGCAGCACTACTTCAGCGGCCCGGTACGGCTGGTGTTGAATTCCTACCGCACCGGCGTGGACTGCGACATGCGCGGCTACAACGCGTTGTTCATTGCCGTGGCCGACGAACCCCCGGCCCTGGCCCTGGCACCGCGCCCGGACGAAGTGCCCAGCTGCTAGGCCGGGTGCACCGGTCCTGCTTGCCGGGCATGGCCCGGCGCTACCGGGTTACCCAGCGCGAAATCCAGACCGGCGCACAACGGCCAGAGGCAACGGAATTCGGTTGCTTAATCAAAAGCAACGCTATTTCGTTGCGCCCCTCAGTTCGCCAGCGCGAAATCCAGCCCTGCGCACACCGCCGCCACTTGGGCGTCGTTGCATTCCTGCGGGTTGGTGCGCGGACTGTCCGGGTAGACCTCGGTGGTGGTGGCATACAGCGCATCGGTAAAGCCGGCGCAGGCGCCGATCGAGCGCGATTCGCCCCAGACCACGCCCAGCGACTGCAGCGGCAGACCGACCAGGTTGCCCTCGACGTCGGCCGGCGCGATATGGGTGATCGGCGCCACGGCGGCAATCAGCGCCTTCTGGAATTCCGGCTGCGGGTCTTCACTGTTGCCGATCACATAGAAACCATCGGGAATGGTGTCGCGCTCGAACGGCTTGCCGTCGCGGGCGCAGCGTGCCGGGTCGAACTCGTGCAGGTCGCTGTCGGTGGTTTCGTGCAGGTCCAGGTGCACCCGGATGTTCGGCTTGCGCTCGGCCAGCCAGCGCATCAGGGCCGCCGCTTCCTCGATCTGGCCGCCGTCACGGAAACTGCGGTTCGGGTCGATGGCGTCCGGGTTCCAGCGCTGGATGCGCTCGTAGCCCCACGGGCTGACACAAGGCGCCACGATCAGGTTGTAGCGGCCCAGGTAGCGCTCGGCCTGGTCCTGCAGGAACTGCAGGGCGCCATGTACGCCACTGGTCTCGTAGCCGTGCACGCCGCCGGTTACCAGCGCGGTGGGCAGCGCCGGGTTCCAGTCGTGGTTCACCACCGCAAACAGCGGGTAATGGTCGGGCGCGTAATCCAGCTGGCCGTACTGCAGCACGTCGAAGCGTTCGTCCAGGCGTTCCAACTCGGCCACCACATCGTCGTGGTAACTGCGCTGCTTCTGCTGGCGGGCCCGCCACTGTGCGCGTTCAGCATCGCCCCAGGGCTGGCCGGGGGTGCCGATGGGGTAGAACTGCGCCAGGGTCATGCGGAACTCCAGTGGATTCAGGTGCGGTAGTGCAGCCGGCCATTGTACGCCTGCTGCCGGGCACGGGCGGCATGCCGCCGGCCCTTTCATACGGCCAGGGTCATCTGGCTGTAAAATCAACGGTTTTGGCCCCCAACCCCTTGATGGCGAACGCAGTGCAGCCGGTCCTGGGCGGACCGGACTTCCTCCGTCTGCTCGCCCGTCTCAGTGACGGCGCGATGCCGGCCACCAGTCCTGCCCTGACCGATCGCCTCGGCCAGTGGGTGGACTGGAGCCGTGCCGTGGCCCTGTCCGGGGCCCTGGATGGCCGCCTGCCCGAGTCTGCCGAGTCTGCCGAGCCGGCCGAAGCGCTGGACGATCTGCTGGCCGACTGCGCCCAGGCCGAGACCAGCCTACTGGCCTCGCTGAACGAGGATGCCGAGGCCGAGCGCCTGCTGGACCTGGCCGAGGCGGCCGCCACCGCCAATTTCGCTTCGCTGCGGCAGCGCTATCTGGTGCTGCAACGGGCGATGCAGACCGCCACCGGCCGCCTGCGCGGCCGCCTGCGTGACCAACTGGTACAGACCGCGCCCGAACTGGCGCGGCTGGCCGAGGTCGACGCGGTGATGGAACAGACCCTGAGCCCGCGCGAACACGCCCTGCTGGCCACCGCCCCGGCCGTGCTGGGCGCGCGCTTCGAGCGCGTGCATGGCCAGCCCGGCTGGCGCGCTCCCTTCAGGAATGACATGCGCAGCCTGCTGCTGGCCGAACTTGAACTGCGCTTCCACCCGATTCATGGGCTGCTTGCAGCCCTGCGCCCCCACTGACCGGAACACCATGTCCAGAACCGTTTTCCCCGTCGTTGTCTTCCTTGTGGGCCTGCTGGCCGTGTGCTGGATCGGCATTGGCTATGTGGCCGTGCATCCGCTGGGCGCGCTGGTGGCGGCGGTTATCGCGGCCTGCTACGTGGCCGGTGGCGTGGAGCTGTACCGCTACCGTCAGGCCAGCAACGGCCTGCGTGCCGCACTGGCCGATGTAGCGCTGGCCAAGGACAGCCTTCAGCCGTGGCTGGAGCGCGTGCCGGCCGGCCTGCGCAATGCCGTGCGCCTGCGCGTGGAAGGCGAGCGCACCGCCCTGCCCGCGCCGGTGCTGACCCCGTACCTGGTGGGGCTGCTGGTGCTGCTGGGCATGCTGGGCACCCTGCTGGGCATGATGGACACCCTGCGCGGCACCGGCCTGGCGCTGCAGAGCGCCACCGACATGGCCGCCATCCGCGGTTCGCTGGCGTCGCCGGTGCAGGGCCTGGCCGTGGCCTTCGGCACATCCATTGCCGGTGTGGCCAGCTCGGCCATGCTGGGTCTGCTGGCCGCCCTGCTGCGCCGCGACCGCCTGCAGGCCGTGCAGCAGCTGGACCGCGCCATCGCCGGTGACCTGCACCCGCATTCGCAGGCCTGGCAGCGCGCCGAATCGCTGCGCCTGCTGCAGGCGCAGTCCACCGCCCTGCCCGCACTGGTGGACCGCCTGCAGGACATGACCCGTGCGTTCGAGCAGCACAGCAGTGCCGCGAACGAGCGCCTGCTGGCTGGCCAGGGCGAATTCCTGACCCAGAGCCAGGCGCTGCAGGAAAGGCTGGCGGTCTCGCTGCAGCAATCGCTGCGCGAAGGTGCCGAAGCCAGCGCCAGCGCCATTGGCGGCGCCCTGCAGCCCTTGGCCGAAACCACGCTGGCCGGTCTGGCCAGCCACGGCCAGGCACTGCACGTGCGCGTCGAACAGGCCGTGCAGCAGCAGTTGGCCGGGCTGGCCGACGGCTTCGAGCGCAGCCGCGTGGCCACCGAGGCCAGCTGGGCGCGCGTGGTGGATGAGCAGACCCAGGCCCAGCAGGCGCTGGTGACCGAACTGCGGCAGCACCTGCAGGCCTTCAGCGACGGCCAGGCCCGCCAAAGTGAAACGCTGCTGGCCAGCCTGGGTGAGCGCCTGCAGGGCGATGCCCAGCGCCATGCCGACACCTGGCGCACGGCCGCCGAGCAGCAGCATGCGCTGAACCGCGAGCTGGCCGAGCGCCAGCAGCACGCGCTGCAAAGCGCCAACGACAGCCTGCACACCCAGGCGCAGGCCCTGCTGCAGACGCTGGATGCGCGCCATGCCGACAGCCAGGCGCTGCTGCAGGCCCACGAGCAGCAGCGTACCCAGGACTGGCACAACGCACAGGCCGCCGCAGCCGCCGCGCATGCCGAACTGCAGGCCAGCCTGGACACCCGCGAACAGCAGCGCCAGGCGCGCTGGGATGCAGTCAGCGCCGATCTGCAGCAGGCCCACGTCGCCCTGCAGGCGCAGTTGCAGGCCAGCGACGAACAGCGCCTGCAGCGCTGGACCGATGCACTGCAGGCGGCCTCTGCCGACCTGACCGCGCAGCAGCAGACCGTGTGCCAGACCCTGGCCGACACCGCCCAGCAGATTGGCGACAACGGCCGCGCGCAGGCCAGCGCCACCCTGGCCGAAGTGTCCACCCTGCTGCAGACCGCCGCGCAGGCGCCGAAGGCCGCCGCCGAAGTCATCAACGAACTGCGCAACACGCTGTCGGAAAGCCTGGTACGCGACAACGCCGTACTGGAAGAACGCGGCCACCTGCTGGCCACCGTGCAGACCCTGCTGGAGGCCATCAACCATGCCTCGCACGAACAGCGCAGCGCAGTGGACGCACTGGTGGGCGGTTCGGCCGAGCTGCTGGAACGCGTGGGCAGCCGCTTCACCGATCACATCGCCGCCGAGACCGGCAAGCTGGATGGCATTGCCGCGCAGTTGAGCGGCAGCGCCGGCGATGTGGGCCAGCTGGCCGGCAGCTTCGGCGCGGCGGTGGAACAGTTCGGCAGCGCGGCGGTCGAGCTTTCCGGCCGCCTGGAACAGATTGGCGGCGCGCTGGATGCCTCGTTGGCACGCAGTGATGAACAGCTGGCCTATTACGTGGCCCAGGCCCGTGAAGTAGTCGACCTGAGCCTGCTGTCGCAGAAGCAGGTGATGGACGAACTGCAGCAGCTGGCCGCGCGCCGTGGCAAGGCCGGCAGCGCATGAGCGACGAACTGGAGGTCGATGGCGGTTCGCACGCCCCGATCTGGGCCGCCTTCGGCGATCTGATGTCGGTGCTGCTGGGCGCCTTCGTGCTGATCCTGGTGGGCGTGGTGGCGGTGCAGCTTGAGTTGTCGCAACGCCTGGACGCCGAAGTGAAGCAGCGCCAGGCCGAGGCCAAGCGCCTGCAGACGCTGGAACAGGCACTGGCCGGGCCGTTGGCTGCCGGCCGGGTGACCCTGGTCGATGGCCGCATCGGCATCAGCGGCAACGTGCTGTTCGCGTTGAACTCGGACCAGCTGCAGCCGGAAGGCCAGGAACTGCTGCGCAGCCTGGCTGCCCCGCTGTCGGCCTACCTGGGCTCGCGCGATGAAATCCTGATGGTCAGCGGCTTCACCGACGATGCGCCGATCCGCGATGGCAATCGCCGCTTCGCAGACAACTGGGAGCTGTCCGCACAGCGTTCGCTGACCGTGACCCGTACCCTGATCGCCGACGGCGTGCCGGCCGATGCCGTGTTCGCCGCCGCCTTCGGCAGCGAGCAGCCGGTCAGTTCCAACGCAGACGAAGCCGGCCGCGCGCGCAACCGCCGCGTGGAGATCGCGCCGATTCCCAAGCCGAAGGCTGGCGATGGCAAGTAAGCCGGCTGCCAGCGCTGCGCGTGAGGGATTGCGTGCCCTGGTACGCGATCTGGATGCCGGTTCGCGCGCGCGCGAACACTACCCGCAGGTGCCGATGCTGGAAACGGTGCGCCGCGAGTGGTCGGCCCTGCGCAGCGAGCTGCAGGTCAAGCGATCGTTGCGCGCCGAAGCCCCCGCCGACGGCGGCCCGCTGAACTCGGCGGTGCTGGTGCAGCGCATGCTGGACACCATGCAGGGCGCCAGCCCCGGCTACCTGCGGCATTTCATTGATTACGTGGATACCCTGTCGTGGCTGCAGGCCCTGCAGGACGGCGTAGCCAGCGGCGGTGATGCGGCAAAGCCCAAGCGCACGCGCAAACCCCGAACCGCAGGCTGACCGGCCGGGCGCAAGCACCACCCTCGCCCTGACCCACTTCTGGTAGGTGCCAACCGACCCGCTCTTGGTAGGTGCCAACGCTTGGTTGTCACACGCAGCGCTCATGTGCCCACCAACGTGGGCACCTACCGGAAATCGGCGACGCGTGCATCACCCGCGCAGGGTGGCGCCGCCGTCCACATACAGATCACTCATGGCCACGTGGCCGGCCTGCTCGGACAGCAGGAACATCACCGACTGGGCGATGTCGTCCGGGGTGGCCAGCTTGCGCAGCGGAATTCCCGCCTTGTAGGTCTCCAGGTTGCCCGCGATCACCCGCTCGGCGCCCTGCCCGTCTTCCCACATGCCGGTCTGCATGGGGGTGAGCGTGGAACCGGGAGCGACGATGTTGCAGCGGATGCCCAGCGGCGCCAGCTCCAGCCCCAGGCAACGGGTGAACATGGTCGCCGCTGCCTTCGATGCGGCATAGGCGGCCATGCCATGCCGCGGCACACCGGCCGCGTTCGAGCTGACCGTCACCAGCGCCCCCTGCCGACGTGGTGACATCACCCGCGCCACCGCGCGGCTGACATGAAACACGCCTTCAGCATTGACCGCGAACACGCGGCGCCAATAGGCATCGGTGGTCTGCACCACCTCGCCCACATGCAGCACGCCAGCCACGTTGGCCACCAGCGCAATCGGGCCGATGCGCGCTTCCACCTGGTCCACCAGCGCATCCACTGCACCGCTGTCGGTCACGTCCAGTGCAAAGGCGCGTACCCCACGTGCCTGCGCCACGGGCGCGGCAAGATCGGTGGCCACCACCGTGCAACCAGCCGACGCCAGCAGTTCAACCAGCGCCGCGCCGATGCCTCCACCGGCGCCGGTCACCAGCGCCACGCGGCCTTCAAACCCGGTCAACTGCATGTTGCGATCTCCTGTTGTTCATCCCAGTGCTGCAGACGTGCCGACAGCCACGGCGCCAACTGCGCCACCGCGTCGCGGCCAGTCAATTCGGCGTGCAGGAACGGCAGTTCCAGCGCTTGTACGTCCAGCGCATGCGCCTGCCACAGCGCCGACTGCAGTTGCGGCCGGGCCACATGGTCGCGCCCTGCGCGCACATGCACCAGCGTGCCCACGTACGGGCGGTGGTGGTGGGCTCGAATCAGTCGATTGGTGCCGGTAACCGCGCGTACGACGCCTTCCAGCACTGCATCCGGCAGGCTGCCCAGCGCGCTGCCGCCCTGGCGCAGGAAGGCAAGGATGGCCTCGCGGCTGTCCAGTTCCGGGTGCGCGTCCGGATCGTGCCCGGCAATGGCCAGCAACGCCCGCAGCGCGGCAATCGGGTCGGGCTCGGGTTCGGCCCGCCAGCACTCAGCGGGATAGGCATCCAGCAGCACCAGTTCGCCCACCTCACGCCCGATGTCGTGCAAGCGCACGGCCATGGCCTGGGCCAGGATGCCACCCACCGACCAGCCCAGCAGATGCACGGGGCCGCGCGGCTGCAGGGCTACCACGCGCTGCACGTAGTCGTTGGCCATGGCATCGATGCTGCCCGGCAGCGGCTGCGCGGGGTCGAGCGCAGGCGACTGCAGGCCATACACCGGGCGCGCGGGCTGCAGTGCGCGCGCCAGCGTGCGGTAATTCCAGGCGATGCCGCCGGCTGGGTGCAGCACGAACAGCGGTGCAGCCGTGGCTTCGCCCTCCGGCGCTGCCAGTGCGATCACCGGCCCCAGGGCATGGTCGGCGTTGGCCGGCGGCTCGGCCAGCCGCGTGGCCAGCGCGGCCACCGTGGGTTGGGCGAACAGCGCACCCAGGCCCAGCTCGCAGCGCCAGCGCTGTTCGATGGCCAGCAACAGATGCACCGCCGATAACGAGTCGCCACCCAGGCTGAAGAAGTCCGCGTCCACCGGCACCGGCGCATCGCGACCCAGCGCCTGCGCGAACAGCTGCGCCAGTTCTTGTTCCAGCGGCGTGCGCGGCGCCAGGCCAGTAGCCACCACCTGCGCCGGCGGGGGCAACGCTGCGCGGTCCAGCTTGCCATTGGCGGTGACCGGCCACTGCGCCACCCCCACGAACAGCGACGGCACCATGTAGTCGGGCACGCGTGCGGCCAGATGGCTGCGCAGCGCGGCCGCATCGTCCAGGCCTGCAGGCACATAGGCCACCAGCCGCGGCTCGGCCGGCGCATCGTGGCGCAGCAGCACTTCCACCCGCTGCATGCCGGGCAGTTCTCGCAGCGCCGCCTCGATCTCGCCCAGTTCGATGCGCAGCCCGCGCAGCTTCACCTGGTGATCGCTACGGCCGAGGTATTCGACCGCGCCATCCGGGCGCCAGCGCGCCACGTCGCCGGTGCGGTAGATGCGCTCGCCGGGCAGGAACGGATCGGCCAGGAAGCGGTCGGCGGTCAGGTCATCGCGGCCCAGATAGCCGCGCGCCAGTTGCACGCCGCCCAGATACAGATCACCCGGCACCCCCACCGGCTGCGGCCGCAGCGCGGCATCGAGCACGTACAGGCGGGTATTCCAGACCGGGAAGCCGATCGGCACCGGGCGCGACGCATCGTCCGCCGATGCAGGCCAATAGCTCACGTCCACCGCGGCTTCGGTCGGCCCGTACAGATTGTGCAGCTGCGCCCGCACGCGCGCATGGAAGCGGTCTCGCAGCGAGGCATCCAAGGCTTCGCCACTGGTGAACACGCGGCGCAGCTGCAGGCCCTGCGTATCCGGCGCGGCCAGGAACGCATCAAGCATGGACGGCACGAAATGCGCGGTGGTGATGCTATGCGCACGGATCAGCCGCGCCAGCGCAGCGGGATCGCGATGCGCCTGCGGCGGGGCCAGCACCAGGGTCGCCCCGCACAGCAACGGCAGGAAGAATTCCCAGACCGACACATCGAAGGTGGCCGGTGTCTTCTGCAGCACACGGTCATCGGCGCTGAAGCGGTAGTGCTTGCGCATCCACAGCAGGCGGTTGACGATCGCGCGGTGCTCGATGACCACGCCCTTGGGCTCGCCGGTGGAGCCGGAGGTGTAGATCACATAGGCCGCATCGTGCGCGTCGGGCCCCGGCCATGGCGCGGCGAAGCTGACATCGGTCCACTGCGTGGGTGCGAGGACCGGCACACCCGCCAGGCGCGGCGCGGTGTCCGCTTCGCCCAACACGCACAGCGGCTTGGCCGAGACCAGGATGCGTGCCAGGCGCTCATCGGGATGGTCCAGATCCAGCGGCAGGTAGGCGGCGCCTGCGCGCAGCACGGCCACCAGCGCGATCACCAGTTCCAGCGAACGCGGCAAGGCCACCGCCACCCGCGTGCCCGGGCCGGCGCCCAGCGCGCGCAACTGCGCGGCCAGAGCGAAGCTGCGTGCTTCCAGGGTGGCGTGGTCCAACGTCTGCGCGCCCAGCACCAGCGCGGGGGCTTGCGGGTCGCGATCCATGCCCTGGCGCAGCAGCTCGGCCAGGGTGTTGTGTGGCAGCGGGTGGTCGGTGGCGTTGAAGCCATGCAGCACCTGCTGCGCTTCTTCGGGCGTGGCCAGTGGCACATCGCCGATGTCGTCGGCCTGCAGGGCCGCCGACACGAAATGCAGCAGGCGTTGCGCATGCGCCGGCAGATCCAGCGCGCCGTACAGCGCGGGATTGGCTTCGACCTCAAGATCCAGCATCTGCTGGCCATCGCCGCGGAAACCCAGGGTCAGGTCATCCACCGGGCCGGTGCACAGCACCTCCAGGGTGGCCTGCACACCGGGCACCGCCAGCGGGCGGTAGAACGGCTGCACGTTCACCAGCGGCCCATGCAGGCGCTGCTGCGCCCCCACCAGACCCAGGTCGCGGCGCAGCTGTTCACCCCGATAGCGGCCATGCTTGCGGCCCTGGCTGAGCTGGCGGCCCAGCGCGCGACAGTGCGATTCCACGCTGACTTCGGCGGCGGCAACGCGCAGCGGCAGCACGTTCATCACCATCGCCGGCACGCGTGCCGAGGCGTTGCCGAGCCGGCCCATGTAGGGAATGCCCAGCACCACTTCGTCGGCCGCGCCCATGCGCCGCAGATACTCGGCGGTGAGCGCGGTCAGCACATCCGGCCACGGCTGCAGCCACGCCGCAGCGGTCTGCAGCAGGCGCTCACGGAAGCTGCTGTCCAGCGGCTGCACCCAGCGCAGCGCATCGTCGCTGGCCGCGGCGGTGCCCGCCAGGCCCGTGCCCGCCGGCGCCCCCTGCAGCTGCGCATGCCACCACTGCCGGGCCAGGTCACGCCGTGCATCGGCACGATACGCCGCATCGTCGGCCAACACGGCATCCAACGCAGGCAGCGCGTCACCGGGCCGCCCGGCGTACAGCGCGCACACGCGATCGCTGAACAAGGCCATGCCATACCCATCGGTGGCCAGATGGTGCACGCGCAGGTACCAGACCCAGCGCTGCGGGCCCAGCTGGAACAGCACCTGCCGTGCCAGACGGTCGCGGGTGGGATCGACCGCCGTCAGTCGGTCCGCCTGCATCGCCGCGCGCGCGGCCGCGTCCGGATCGGCTGCGCCGGAAACATCGTGAAGCTGCAGCGTCGGCACATGCGCCGGATCGTGCCATTGCAGGGGCTCGCCCTGCGCGTGCTGGCCGAAGCGGAGTGCGAAGGCCTGCGCCTCGGCCGCCGCCTGGTTGGCCGCGGCCGCGAAAGCGGGCACGTCCAGCGCACCGTCCATCCACACCGCATGGGCGGTATTGAAGGCCGGGCTGTGCGGTGCCAGCCGCTGCGCGTACCACAGCCCGATCTGGGCTTCGGTCAGGGCAACGGCCGTGGCCAGCGCCGCCGCGCTCATGCCGCCTGCGCAGCCTGCAGCCGCTGCACCACCGTCCACCACTGGCGCAGCGTGCTGTGTTCGGCCAGCTGCGAGAATTCCAGCGGCAGGCCGGTGTTGCCCCAGGCCAGCACCAGGCCGAGCATGCGCATCGAATCCAGGTCCAGATCCATCAGGTTGTCATCGTCACCGATCTCGGCCGGCGTGCAGTCCAGCACCCGCGCCAGGTCGGCGCGCATGCGTTCCAGGGTCAGCGGTTCAGCGCCTGCGCTCATCACAGCAGCTCCAGCAGTCGGTCGGTGGTCATCGGCACCCCGCAGGTGCGGGCGATCCAGTACAGCGCCTGGTCGTGGTCGGCACGCGAGAAATCGGCCACGGCATCGGCGGCGATGAAGGCTTCGATATCGCGCTGGAAGGCCTCGGCCACGGTCGCCGTGCAGCCGATATGGGCGTACACGCCGGTCACCAGCAACTGGTCGCGGCCACGCACGCGCATCAGGGTTTCCAGGTTGCTGCGCTGGAACGCGCTGTAGCGGTGCTTGACCAGCACGTGCTCGCCTTCCTGCGGCGCCAACGCGTCGATGATCGCTTCATGCGCTTGCCCGCGCTGCATGCCCGGGCCCCACAGATCGGCCTGCAGGCCGCGGTCGCGCCGGTCCTGGTTGCCGTGCTGGGCGGTGTAGAACACCGGAATGCCATGCACGCGGCAATGCGCCAGCAGCCGCGCGATATTGGCCACGGCCGGCTGCAGCGGTGCCTGTTCGCCATCGAAGGCGGCCAGGAAGTAGCGCTGCATGTCGTGCACCAGCAGCGCCACGCGGTCGCGCTGGGGCTGCCAGGGGCCGCGTGCAACCGGCAGTTCGCTGGTCGTTGGCAGCGCGTAGGGGGTAATGCGGGGCAGCGCCATCAGCGCGTTCCTCCTGTCTGTTGCAGATGACGCGCGCGCAGCTGCGCACGCAGTTCGCGGCGGCTGATCTTGCCGACCGCCGTGGTATCGAAACTGTCGACGAACAGCACCTGGTCGGGCACCTTGAACGCGGCCAGGCCTCGGGTGCGCATCCACGCCTTCAGCGCCGGCGCCTTGATCGGCTCGCCCTGGGCAATGACAAAGGCACAGCTGCGCTCGCCCAGATACTCATCGGGAATGGAGACCACGGCCGCGTCGAACACCGCCGGGTGCGCCAGCAGATGGTCTTCGATCTCTTCGGCCGAAATCTTCTCGCCAGCGCGGTTGATGTGGTCGCCTGCCCTGCCCTGCACCACCAGGTAGCCGCCAGGCAACTGCTGGACGCGATCGCCGGTGCGATAGAAACCGTCGTCGGTGAAGGCGCGTGCATTGGCCGCCGGATCGTTGTGGTAGCCGTTGATGGTGTACGGGCCTCGGGTGATCAGGTGGCCGACTTCGCCTTCGGCCACCGGCTGGTCGTGGTCATCGACCACGCGCACTTCGTCGTCGGGACTGATCGGCCGGCCCTGGCAGGCCACGATCAGTTCCAGCGGGTCGTCCAGCCGTGTGTAGTTCACCAGGCCTTCGGCCATGCCGAACACCTGCTGCAGCGTGCAGCCCAACCCGTCCACCACGCGCCGCGCAGCTTCGGGCACCAGCTTGGCACCGCCCACCTGCAGCACCTGCAGGCTGGAAAGGTCCTCGCTGCGGCTGGCCGCCGCCTGCGCCCACAGCAAGGCCAGCGGTGGCACCAGGCCGCAGCAGGTCACTTTTTCGCGGGCAATCAGCGGGAATGCCGCGTCAGGCCCGGGGCCCGGGCTCATCACCACGCGCGCACCGGCGTAGAGCGCACCGAAGAAGCCGGGCGAGCTCATCGGGAAATTGTGCGCGGCCGGCAGGGCCACCAGGTACACGCTGTCACGGTCGATGCCGCAGATCTCGTTGCTGGCGCGGAACGAATAGATGTAATCGTCGTGCGTGCGCGGAATCAGTTTCGACAGGCCGGTGCTGCCGCCGGAAATCTGCAGGAAGGCCACCGACTGCGGGTCAGGGTCTGCCGGCAGCGTGGCGCGGTCGCCCTGCAGCGCATCCAGCGCCGTGAACTCGCCTGCCTCGCCATCGATCACCACCTGCTGCACGGCCGGCACCGCCGCCTGCAGGGCACGCGCCAGTTCGCGGTGATCGAAGCCCTCGTGCAGCGCCGTGGTGACGTAGGCACTGACCTGGGCCTTGGTGGCGAAATGCACCAGTTCGGTGATGCGGTGCGCCGGCAGCGCGTACACCGGAACCAGCCCGGCGCGGAACAGACCACAGGCCACGCTGATGAAGCTGGCGGTGTTGCCCAGCTGCAGCAGCACCCGGTCACCCGGCTGCAGCCCGAGTGCAAGCAGACCGGCGCCGATGCGCCCAGCTTCATGCCACAGCTGCGCGTAGGTCAGGCGGGTATCCCCGGCGACCACGGCAACATCGTCGGCATAGCGTTCGGCGCGCTCGCGCAGGAAGCCGGGGAAGGTTTCGCCGCGCCAGTAGCCGGCCTGGCGATAGCGCTGCGCGCGCTCGGCCGGCCAGACCTGCTGCAGCGGAACACGGTGGGGAACGGCATGGGTGGTCATGACAGGAGTTCCTGCAGCGGCGCCGGGTCGTGGACCCCCAGCGCATTCAACAAGGCGGTGAACTTGGCCGCCGTTTCGGCCACTTCGGCCTGCGGCGAGGATTCGGCGACGATGCCGGCGCCGGCGTACAGGCGCAGCTGGCGGCCCTGCAGGCGCGCACAGCGGATCGCAACGTACCAGTCACCATCGCCCTGCGCGTCGAGCCAGCCCACGGCGCCGGCATAGAAGCCGCGCGGCACCGGTTCCAGTGCGCGGATGCGCTGCAGCGCGGACTGCTGTGGCGTGCCGCAGACTGCCGGGGTGGGATGCAGTGCGGCCAGCAGCAGCGCTGCCGGCGTGGACGGATCATCCAGTGTGGCGTGGATGCGCGTGCCCAGGTGCCACATGCTGGCGGTGGCATGCAGCACCGGGCGCGGCTGCGCGTCCACCTGGCGGCACCACGGTGACAGCGCGGCCACGATGGCCTCGACCACGTGGCGGTGTTCGTCGTGATCCTTGCGCGAGGCCAGCAGCGCCTGCGCAGCGGCCTGGTCCTGGGCGGGGTCGGCACTGCGTCGTGCCGAACCGGCCAGCGGATGCGACAACACCTGGGCGCCGCGCTTGCGCAGCAGCAGCTCCGGCGTTGCGCCCACCAGCCAGGCCGGTGGCTGTGCCGGGTCGACCGGCAGCGGCACCGCGTAGGTCGCCACCGAAGGATCGGCGCCCAGCCGTGCCAGCAGCGCATCCGGCGCCAGCGGCCGCTGCGTCTGCGCCAGCAGGCTGCGAGCCAGCACCACTTTCTGCAACGCGTCATCACTGGCACGCAGGGCCAGCACCGCCTGCGCCACCGCATCGGCATAGGCCTGTGCGGACGGCTCGGCCTGCAGCGCCCCCTGCAGTACCGGCGCGGCCTGTGGCCGCAGCGGCAGCGCCGGCAACAAGCGCTCGGGTTGGTACAAGGCATCGTCGGCGCGCGGCTCGAACGGCACCGCGCCCACCAGCAGCCCCGGGCCACCGCGCTGCTGGCTGAAGAAATCCGCCACGCGGTCGGCCAGCGTGCTCAGTGCGCCGGTTGACAGGCGCGCACGGCAGCCGCGCGCGTGCACCTGCTGGCCCGCCTGCTGCAGCACGAAAAGGTCGGCCTGATCGGCGTTGATTGCTGCGTCGGCCAAGGGCGCTTCGTGGTTGCGATCACCCAACACGATCGAATCGTTCATGCGGCCTCCGCGCGACGGTGGGCCAGCGCCAGTGCGCACAGCAGCAACAGCAGCACGCCCACCAGCAGGTACGGCAGGCTGGCATTGGCGCGGTACAGCAGCGTGCCCAACATCGGCCCCACCACCATGCCCACGCCCTGCGCGGCGGCCACAGTACCGGCGGCAGCACCCTGCTCGTGCGGTTCCACCGCATCGGCGGCCAACGCCTGGAAGGACGGGAATACGAAGCCCATGCCGAATGCCGCGATGGCGTAGGCCGCTGGCAGCTGCCAGGGCTGCTGCACGGCCGCCACCGAGGCGAAGCCCAGGCCGCCGATCAACGCGCCCAGCGCGATCCAGCGCCGCGGATGCACGTCCAGCTTCATCACCAGCACCTGCGCCAGGATCAGGCCGACGCCGACCGCGGTGAGTGCGATGCCGGCCATGCGCGCACCGGCGGCGGCGTCCAGCGCCAGCCGATCAATCGCAAAGAAGCCGACCGTGACCTGGGCGATGGTGACCGAGATCATGGCCAGCAACGCGGTCAGCTGTGGCAGCCGCACGCGTGCATCCATGCGCGCCAATGGCGTGCGCTTCTGCGCCGCGTTGGCCGCCACCGGCGGCGTGGCCGGCAGGCGCCAGGCCAGCAGCGCCAGCGCCAGCAACGGCAGCAGCGCGGCGGCGTACAGCGCCAACGGAAGATTGCGGTAGGCCAGCCAACCGGCCGCAGCCGGCCCCAGCACCATGCCCAAGGCATTGGCGCTGCCCAGTCGCGCCAGCAACTGGGTGCGCTGCCCCGGCGGTGACTGGTCGGCGATCAGCGCCGCAGCCGTTGGCGGCACCGCCGCATAGAACAGGCCGATCAGGCCGCGCGTGCCGACCAGCACCGCCACCGACACCAGCACCGCCGGCACCGACTGCAGCGCGCGGTCGATGAACACCGCCAGGCCGATGTAGACCACGGTGTAGGCACTCATGGCCAGCAGCAGCACGCGCTTGCGGCCGATGCGGTCACTCAGCAGGCCCCAGGGGCGTGCAGCGAGCATCCACAGCACACCGGCTGCGGTAACCGACAGACCGGCATGCCATTCGGCCAGGCCCAGCAAGCGCACCACCGGGCCGATGACCGCGACGAAGGACATCATCGCCATGGTGCCGATCAGGGCAGCCAACACCAATGCCGGCAGACCGGCGACGACGGGACGTGCATTCATGGAACACCAGCCGTTTCAGGAAAGGAGCGCGGGCGCCTTGCGGGCCCGTCTGGCGCGGCACCGACAGGCGCGCATCCAGCCCTCAAATGATAACGGCTCGTATTTGCATTTGATACCCATTCACTTGAATGGGACAGCAACCGCTGCCCGCGCTGGATCAGCCGACGCTACGCGCCGACAACAGGCCCCGCCGACGGAACCACCATTCCAGCGGCAGCGTGACCAGCGGCGGAATGGCCGCCAGCAGGGCCAAGCCGGTGGCCCACCACGGCCAGCGCAGGCGCAGCGCCGCCAGCAGGCTGACCGCCACGTAGACCAGGAACGCACCGCCATGCAGCGGACCAAACAGCTTCACCAACGCCACGGTGTCGGCCGGCCCGTACTTCAGCCACATGCCCAGCAGCAACCCGGCCCAGGTGAGCGCTTCGATGAAGGCAACGATGGCGAACGCGCGCCCGAACGGGTGCAGGGGGGAACGTTGGGTCACGAAAGGCTCCGGGCCGGGGAATCAAACGCGAATGATACGCAGATGCGAACGCCTGCAGGAACCCGCCGTGCCGGGTAGCGCTGGGCCGTGCCCGGCGTTCGAACCCTCACAGCCCGACCGACGCGATTTCCTCCAGCACGGCCTGCACCGGCCGGCCGTTGTCGACCAGGTTGAACATCACATGCGCCACGCCTTGCGCATGCACCCGCTGCAGATACGCCTGCAGACCGTGCCGGCCCACTTTCATGCCCAATGGCAACGGCGTGGCCGGCGCGTGCGGATCGGCCTGCAGATCCAACTGCATGGACTGCACGAACGGCTTGGCAGCGCCGGCCTGTGCCAGCGCCTGCTGCCACAGCCCGATGCGGCCTTCCTGTGCGCCTTCTTCGCGGTGATAGGTGGCCCAGCCCTCGGCGTCGCGTGCGATCCACTGCAGGCTCTGCCGCGCCGTGCCCACCACCAGCATGGGAATGCGCCGCTGCGGCGGCGGCAGTACCGCAAAGCCGCCGGTGGCATCGGTCAGTTCGGCCTGCGCATGGGCGTCGGGCGACAGCGCCGCGCGCAACACCGACCAGCGCTGGCGGAACGCCGCACCGCGATGGTGCAGGTCTTCGCCGAACGCGGCGAACTCTTCCGGGCGGTCGCCCGAACCCAGGCCGAGGATGAAGCGCCCTTCGCTGATCCGGTCCAGGCTGCGGGCGGCCTTGGCCACATGCAGCGGATGCCGCAGCGGCAGCACGATGGCCGCGGTGCCCAGCGCAATGCGTTCGGTGGCGCCGGCCAACGCTGCCAGCCACAGGAACGGATCATCGAGTGCGCTGGCCGTGGCGTCCGGCCCCTGCGGGACCATCAGCGGCACATCGCGCGTCCACAACGCGGCAAAGCCCAGATCGTCGGCCAGCCGTGCATGCGTACGTGCGCTGCGCAGATCGGCCACGCCGTGCGCGGCCAGCGGCGTCATCAGGCCCAGACTGAGGCGCTGCGATGGAAACACCCGCGCATGCGCGGCATTGAAATCGCTCATGCAACCAGCTTAGCGTGGCAGGGTTACCACCACGCCACCACAGGAAGAACACTGCATGCACAGGATCCGCCCCGCCCTCGCCCAGGACACTCCAGCGATCAGCGCCGTGTGCATGGCCGCGTTCGAACGGGCGGTGGCACCCACCCTGAGCGCGCAGGGCGTGGCGACCTTTACCGCGGTGGCCGCGCCTGCCGCCTTCGGCGATCGCCTGCAGGGCGACAACCACATCCTGGTGGCCGAACAGGACGCGCGCATCGTGGGCGTGGTGGAACTGAAGGAAGGCCGGCACCTGGCGATGCTGTTCGTGGCCCCGGCCTGCCAGGGCCAGGGCATCGGCCATGCGCTGCTGCAGGCGGTGCTGCCGCACCTGCGCGCACCGCAGATGAGCGTCAGCGCGTCACTGAATGCCGTGCCCACTTACCAGCGCTACGGCTTCGTGCTGGATGGCGAAGTGGCCGAGTCGCACGGACTGGTTTACCAGCCGCTGACCCTGGCCGCCCCGCCCCGGCACTGACTGCGCCGATCAGACGAACATGCCGCCGGACGCTTCCACGCGCTGGCCGTTCACCCAGCCGGTGGCGGGCGACAGCAGCGCCACCACCACCGGGCCGATGTCATCGGGCAGGCCGGCGCGGCCCAGCGCGGTGATCGACGACACCATGGCATTGGTCTGCGCATCGTCGCGCACCCGGCCGCCGCCGAAGTCGGTCTCGATGGCGCCCGGCGCCAGCGTGTTGGCGCTGATGCCGCGCGCGCCCAGTTCGCGTGCCAGATAACGGGTGAACACTTCAATGCCGCCCTTCATCATGGCGTAGGCGGAACTGCCGGGCAGCGAGAAGCGCGCCAGCCCGCTGGAGACATTGAGGATGCGACCGCCATCGGCGATCAGCGGCAGCAGTGCCTGGGTGAGGAAGTACGGGCCCTTCAGGTGTACGGCCACCGCGTTGTCGAACTGCGCCTCGGTGGTGTCGGCAATCGGCGCGTACAGGCCTTCACCGGCATTGTTCAACAGGCCCTGCAGCGCCGTGGCCCCCCAGCCCTGCAGCACGTTCTGCAGTTGCTGGGCGAAGGCGGTGAAACCGGCGCTGTCGGCCATGTCCAGCGGCAAAGCCGCGGCACGACGGCCCAGCGCCTGGATCTGCTGCACGACCTGTTCGGCGGCGTCGGCCTGCGCGCGGTAGGTAATGACGATATCGGCGCCATCGGCGGCCAGCGCCAAGGCGGCGTTACGGCCCAGGCCGCGGCTGCCGCCGGTGACAAGGACAACACGGGTAGAAGACGTCATGACGGTGCACCTGGTTGAGGAGGAAGTTGGACCAGACTATTGGGATTGCCGAGCGCCATAAATCGCGCGATCCTGATTTGACTGTTCAACCTGGCCAAACAATCCATGGACCGCCTTGATACCCTGCGGGTCTTCCTGCGCGTTGCCGAGCTGGGCTCGTTCACCCGCGCGGCCGACGGCCTGGGCCTGCCCAAGGCCAGTGTGTCCCAGGCCATCCAGCGCCTGGAGGCCGAACTGGGCACCCAGCTTCTGCACCGCACCACCCGCCGCGTTCACATGACGGCCGACGGCGCCCAGCTGCAGCAGCGTGCCCATGATCTGCTGGACGACATGGAAGAACTGCAGGGCTTGTTCCGCCGCCAGACCAGCGAACTGAGCGGGCGCCTGCGGGTGGACATGCCCGGCGGGTTGGCGCGCAACCTGGTGATTCCGCAGCTGCCGGGCTTCCTGGCCCAGCACCCGGCGCTGGAAGTGGAACTGAGCGCGACCGACCGCCGCGTGGATGTGGTGCGCGAAGGCTTCGACTGCGTGCTGCGGGTCGGCAACCTGGACGACAGCAGCCTGGTGGCGCGCCCGCTGGGCCACATGCACATCGTGAACGTAGCCAGCCCGGCCTACCTGGCCGCGCGCGGTGTGCCGCGCGAACTGGCCGACCTGGACCAGCATGCGCTGGTGCACTACGTGGGCACGCTGGGCCAGCGCTCGCCGGGGTTTGAATATTTCGATGGCCAGCACTACCGCAGCTGGCCGATGCGCGGTGCGCTGACGGTGAACAATGCCGACGGCTACAGCGCCGCCGCACTGGCTGGGCTGGGCATCATCCAGGTGCCGGAAATGGGCGCCCGCCAGGCGCTGCGCGAGGGCCGGCTGGTACAGGTGCTGCCCGACTGCGTGGCCGAACCGATGCCGGTGAACCTGGTCTATGCGCAGCGCCGCCATCTGCCCCGCCGCGTGCAGGCCTTCATGCACTGGCTGGCCGGTCTGCTGGCCGACGAACTGCAGGCGGCGCGGGCCCCCTGACCCGCATATGCCGGCAGGCACGGCCGTCATGCCCAAACTGCATCAACCGCAGGGGGCGGCCTTCCTACAATGCGTCATTCCCCCAACGGACCGCCCGCCGATGCGCACTGCCCTTTCCGTACTGCTGCTCGCCTCGGCACTGAGCGCCTGCTCGCCCGCGCAGGCCCCGGTTGCTTCGGCCAATGCCGCCAGCGCCGCGCCGGCCACGGCCATCGCCTGGCGCCAGGGCGACGTGGACGATGCCTTCAATGAAGCAGCCGAGAGTGGCAAGCCGGTGCTGCTGTACTGGGGCGCGGTGTGGTGTCCGCCCTGCAACCAGCTGAAGGCCGGGCTGTTCAAGGATCCGGCCTTCATCGCCTTGACCGGCAAGTTCGTGCCGGTCTACCTGGATGGCGACGAGGAAGGTGCGCAGGCCTGGGCCGAGCGCTTCGGCGTGCGCGGCTATCCCACGCTGATCGTGCTGGACCCGCAGCGCAATGAGATCACCCGGGTGGCCGGCGGCAACGATGCGGCCGAACTGACCCGGGTGTTGACCGTGGCCGCCGGTCGCCGCAGCGCGGTGGCCGACACCCTGGCCACCGCCCTGGCGACGCCCGCCAAACTGGGCAGTGAGGACTGGCAGGTACTGGGCGACTACGGCTGGGAAGTGGACGCCAACAAGCTGGCCGGCACACGCAGCAGCACGGATGTCCTGAATGCGCTGGCCTCCGCTGCACCGGAGCCCGCGCTGCAGCGCCGCTTCGCGCTGCTGGCGCTGGCCACGGCGGAGACGCCGCGCAGCGCACCGACCGCCACCCGCGAACTGCTGGAGGCCGTGCTGGCACAGCCGGCCGAGGTGCGCCGCAATCGCGAGCTGCTGGGCTATGCCGGTGCCAAGCTGGTGAAGCTGGCCAGCGCCGGCCCCGCCACCGAGCAGCGCTTGGGCCAGCAGCTGCTGGTCGCGCTGGAACGCGCCGACGCCGCCCAGGGCAACCGTGCCGACGACGCCCTGTCGCGCGCACTGACCGAACTGGCATTGGCGCGCCAGCAGCAGCCCGAAGGTGCGCTGCCGCCCACGCTTGTCGCGCAGGTGAAGCAGCGCGTAGCCGCCGCCGATGCCGCCGCCAGCGATGCACACGCACGCCAGGCCACGATCAGCAGCGCGGTGTACGCGCTGCGCCAGATCGGCGATGACGCCGGTGCCGAAGCGCTGCTGCTGGCCGAGATCAAGCGCAGCGAGCAGCCCTACTACTACATGCCCGAACTGGCCGAACTGGCCGAGCAACGCGGCGACACCGCCGGCGCACTGGAATGGCTGAAGCGCGCCTATGAAGGCGCGCAGGGTCCGGCCACGCGCGTGCAATGGGGCGTGCTGTACGTGGAGGGCCTGCTGCGGCTGGCACCGCAGGATGCACCCCGCATTGAACAGGCCACCGATGCGTTGATTGCCGAACTGCAGGCGCAGCCGTCGGGCTACCACCAGCGCACTCGGCAGCGCTTCGAGCGGCTGGCGGCGCAGTTGAAGGCGTGGAGTGGCAAGCACGAGGGCGCGCAGACCCTGGCCCGCCTGCGGCAGCGCATGCAGCAGGCCTGCGGCGAGCAGAGCGACAGTGCGTGCCGGAATTGGTTGAGTTGAGCGGCGTGTCCACCAAGGTGGACACCTACCGACGGGCAACGGGGCCGTCGTCAGATCAGGTCGATCGCTTTGAACTGCAGCTCCCGGTAAAGCACCTTGATGCCTTCAGCAGATGCCTCGACCAGTCGCTTTTCGTCGTAGCTGGCCAGGGTCTCGACCCGATAGTCCACGCTCAAGCGGTCCACCAGTTCGCGCAGATCCTCCCGGCGGGTGGACGTTCCCGTTTCAAAGTGCCCGAGCAGGCGATCGCCCCGGTACAGGTTCAGTCGGTACACCGTCATGTCCCGCTCCCCTCGCCATCAGAAGGCCAGTAATGGGAATCAGGCGTGGCGCGGGCGCCAAAAATGGCCTGCCCTACGCGCACTACCGTGGCGCCTTCTTCAATGGCGATCTCGTAGTCGCCCGACATCCCCATGGACAACTCCTGCAGTGACACCCCGTCGATGGCGTCTTGCTGCAGGCGCTCTCTCAGTTGCCGCAGGCGGATGAAGCACGGGCGCACCTGTTCGGGTTGCGCCGAGAGCATGGCCAAGGTCATCAAGCCCCGCACGCGCAGCGAACGGTAGGGTGCCAACTGGCGCAGGAATTGCTGCACACTGTCGATGTCCAGCCCGTACTTGCTGGCTTCACCTGACGTATTGACCTGCACGAATACGTCCAGGCCGCGCCCCTCGATCTGCAGCCTGCGGTCCAGCGCTTCGGCCAGTTTCAGGCTGTCCAGCGCCTGGAACTCATCGGCGAACCGGGCGACCACCTTGGCCTTGTTGGTCTGCAGATGGCCGATGATCGACCACTTCAGCGCCGGCAGGTCCTGCGTCGCTTCCCACTTCGCCACGGCCTCCTGGACCTTGTTCTCGCCCAGCATCCGGCAGCCCGCCGCAAAGGCGCGGCGCACGGTGGCTTCCGGCTTGGTCTTGCTGACCGGCAGCAGCCTGACGCTGGCCGCGTCGCGCCCAGCGCGCAGGCAGGCCGCGTCGATCCTGGACTGCACCGTGGCCAGGTTCGCCACGATGTCCTGCACCGAGGTCGCCTCGGGCCACAGACCGTGAAGATCGTGCCGTGTGGCCGTCTGTGAGTTGCCGCCAGTCGTCATTCAATGCCTCACGTGGGGTGGTTGCCACTTCGCGCCCTGCGCGACGGCATCCGTGTTATTGTCCTAGGTCAATAAGCTATCACGTCCCAGGACACAGTGGAAATCGTAGGCACCTCGGCTGCGGCCATCTTCGAAAGCGTTCGTGGCCTGGTTCAGGCGGGGCAGCTGCGGGCCGGGCAGGAGCTGCCGACGGTGCGCGATCTGGCGGCTGCGTTGGGCGTGAACCGCAATACGGTTTCCAGCGCCTACAAACGCCTGGTCAGCGCCGGGGTTGCGACCACACAGGGCCGCCTGGGCACGACCATTCGTGACCCGATGCGCCTGGGCGAAGCCGAGGGGACGGTTCCGGGGTGCAGGTTGACTGACCTGGCCGGAGGCAACCCGAACCCGGAGTGGCTGCCGGACATCGTGCAGGTGCTTGGCCAACGTCCCCAGCCACCTGCGCTGTACGGGGCGCCGGCGGTGCATCCCGAGCTGGAAGCGCTGGCCACCGCGTGGATGCAGGGCGACTGCCCGCCTGCGTTCCAGATGGACATCACCGGGGGCGCGGTAGACGCCGTGGAACGGCTTCTTGCCTGCCATCTGGTGCCCGGCGACAAGGTGGCCGTTGAGCACCCCTGCTTTGTCAGCAGCGTGAACACCCTGCGCGTGGCGGGTCTGCAGCCATTCCCTGTCGGCATGGATGCCGAGGGCATGATCCCGGCGGCGCTGGAGGAAGCGCTTGCCCGCGGGGCGCAGGCCGTGATCCTGACGCCCCGTGCGCAGAACCCCACGGGATGTTCGCTTGGCGCTACGCGCGCAGCCGAGCTCCGGGCCGTACTGTCGCGCCATCCCAACGTCATGGTGATCGTTGACGATCACTTTGCACTGCTCGCTACGAACGACTATTTCGATGTGATTCCTGCCGACGCGCGACGCTGGGCACTGGTCAGGTCCGTCTCGAAAGCGCTGGGCCCCGACCTGCGCCTGGCGCTCGTTGCCAGCGACGCGCAGACCTCCAGCCGACTGCGGCTTCGATTGGCTGCCGGCACCCACTGGGTCAGCCATCTGCTGCAACAGGCGGTGATCGCTTGCCTTGGCTCGCCCACGGTCAACGCCCGGATTGCAGACGCGCGCGACGGCTATGCGGACCGACGCTCCCGGCTGGTCCAGCTTCTGCACGAACGCGGTATCAGCACCGCTACGTCCAGCGATGGGCTGAACGTCTGGATTCCCCTTGAAACCGACAGCCAGCCGTTGGTCATCGATCTGGCCAAGCACGGCTGGCTGACCCGTGGTGGCGAGTCGTTCGGGGTGCAGGCGCCGTCGCACGGCCTGCGCCTGACCATTTCCTCACTGGCGCCCGATGATGCGGTGCGCTTCGCCGATGACCTGGCCGCTGCAATGCAACGTCTCGCGCTGTAGCTCGCCGTCCTCGCACCCACCCCACCCCCGCTCAACCCAGGACGCCACCGATGCAGGTTCTCTTCGTCATCCATGAAGCCTTCGAGGCGCCCGGCGCCTATGCGCAATGGGCCGACAGCAGGGGCCACGGGACAAGCTTCACTCGACTGCATGCGGGCGATCCGCTGCCGCGCGATGCCAACGCCCACGACATGCTGATCGTCATGGGCGGCCCGCAATCCCCGGCGACCCCCCTGGACGAGTGCCCGCATTTCAACGCCGTGGCAGAGACGCACCTGATTGCAGCGTTTGTCGCGGCGGGCAAGCCGGTGGTGGGCGTCTGCCTGGGCGCGCAGTTGATCGGCGAAGCCCTGGGTGCGGCCTTCGAGCACAGCCCGCACAAGGAAATCGGCACGTTCCCGATCACCCTGACCGCCGCAGGGCGTACCAGCCCCATGTTCGCCCACTTCGGCGATACGCTCGACGTTGGCCATTGGCACAACGACATGCCCGGCCTGACCGCCGATGCCACGGTCATCGCCCAGAGCGAAGGCTGCCCACGGCAGATCGTGCAGTACGGCCCCTTGGTGTACGGCTTCCAATGCCACATGGAATTCGATCGCGAGGTGGTTGCGCTGCTGATTGCCGCGTCCACGCAGGAGCTCGACGCCTTCCGTTCTTCGCGCTTTGTCCAGCAGCCGGCCGAGCTGCTGGCGCAGGACTACGAGGCCATGAACAAGGTCCTCTTCACGTTCCTGGACAAGGTCGAAGCCGCGTTCGAAGGTAGCGCCGGGCCACGCCCGGCGAGCGCAGCGGATGCTTGACCTCAACCAACGTTGAGGTGCGATAACAGTGCTCCCCCGGCCAGACATCTGGCCACCCACGGAGACTGTTGCAATGCCGTACTCGCTTCCCGCCCTGCCCTACGCCTACGACGCGCTGGAACCGCACTTCGATGCGCTCACCATGGAAATCCACCATGGCAAGCACCACCAGACCTACATCAACAACGTCAACGCTGCCCTGGAACAGGCCGGGCTGCCGGCCACGCCGGTGGAAGCCCTGATTGCCGATCTGGAGGCCCTGCCCGAAGCGCTGCGCCTGCCGGTCCGCAACAACGGCGGCGGCCATGCCAACCACAGCCTGTTCTGGTCGGTACTGAGCCCGGCCGGCGGCACCCCCGGCGCAGCCGTGGCCGCAGCGATCGAACGCGACCTGGGTGGATTCGATGCTTTCAAGGACGCCTTCAGCAAGGCCGCGCAGACCCGCTTCGGCAGCGGTTGGGCGTGGCTGACCAGCGATCGCAGCGGGCGGCTGCAGATTGAAAGCAGCGCCAACCAGGACAACCCGCTGATGGGCGCGGCCGTGGGCCTGTCCGGCAACATGCCCATCCTGGCGCTGGATGTCTGGGAGCACGCCTACTACCTGCACTACCAGAACCGTCGCCCGGACTATATCGGCGCTTTCTTCCAGATCATCCACTGGGCCGAAGTGGAGCGTCGCTACACACAGGCGATGCACGCATGAGCGCCGAAGGCATGCCCTATGCCGGGCCGTGGGGGGGGGGGGGGGCCCCCCCCCCCCGGGGGCCCCGGGGGGGGGGGGGGGGCCCCCCCCCCCCCCCCCACAGC
>NZ_JACVUD010000090.1:0-17659 GCF_016624905.1 Stenotrophomonas sp. S49
CAGTCGACTGACAGTCGACTCTACCCAGTCGGCTATCGCGCGCAGCGCGGGGTTTTTGCGGTGTGCGGGAAGGTTAGTCGACTCTACCGCGCGTCTGCGGGCGCTCAGGCCAGCGCTGGTTCGCGCTTCAGCATGCCGTGGAAACGCTTGAGTACATACGGATCGATCAGTCCGCCGGACTGCTCTTCCAGGATGCGCAGCACGGCGTCGTGTTCCATCGCGCCGCGGTACGGGCGCGCGCTGGTCATCGCGTCGTAGGCATCGGCGATGGCCACGATGCGTGCGCCCAGCGGAATCGATTCGCCGTGCAGGCCATCGGGATAGCCGCTGCCATCGAAGGCTTCATGGTGGGCGCGGATCACCCGCGCCACGGCGGTGGCATCGCTGCGCCCGGTGGCCAGGAAGATGTGTTCGCCGCGCACCGGATGTTCGCGCATGATGTCGCGCTCTTCGAGGGTGTGCTGGCGTGGGCTGAGCAGCACGTCATCGGGAATGCCGATCTTGCCGATGTCGTGGAAACGCGCGGCCAGGCCGATCAGCGCGCAGGTTTCGTCCTGCTGGTCGCAGTGTGCGGCCAGGCGCTGGGCCAGTACGCCCACGCGGTCGCAGTGGTAGCGGGTGTAGGCATCGCGCATCTGCAGCGACATCGACAGTGCATCGATCAGGCAGGCATGTTCGTGCAGCAGGTCTGGGGCTTGGGAGTGGGGCATCGGTGTGCAGGCGCAGGCAGTGCGCGAAAGCGACCGGCCCGCAGCAGCGGGCCGGTCTGGAAGAGTGGCACCTAGGGTAACGCGTGCGGCCTGTGCACCGTGTGGCGCGCTGGCCTCGTACGCGATCAGCCGGTGGTCTGCAGCTGGATGCGGTTGGCCTTGGCGAATGCGTCCTGCGCATCGCTCAATGCCTGCATATCGGTGTCCATCTTCGTGGTGGCTTCATCCAGTGCCTGCAGCAGCGGCGTCACCTGCGCTTCGCTGTAGCCATCGGGCAGGGCGGCGATCTTCTGCATCACCGCGAACATGTCGGCGGTGCTCTGCACCGAATCGCGCAGGTCCTGGTGCAGGGCGTCGGCATCCTTGCCGTGGGTCAGCAGCTCGATATGGGCCAGCCGGTCGGTGGCTTCCTTGTGGGCGTTGCCCAGGCCGAAGCGGAACTGTTCCAGGCTCTTGCCGTCCTGCAGCGCGGCATGGAAGGCTTCGCCACGCGCGCCTTCGGTCCACAGCTGGACCGTGTTCACCATGCTGTTCCAGCTGGCAACGTTCTCGTACAGGTAATCGCGGTTGCTCATGCCGCTGTGGCAGGCGGCCAGCAGGCCCAGGCTGGTGGCCAGCAGAAGGGGGGCGAATCGATTCACAGCAACACTCCTTGTCGCGGGCGCAGGAACGAAAAGCGTGCCCTTCCACCGCCCGCAGCGGAAAGGCACCGGGGGATTGCAGTCAGCGCACGGCCAGGGTCAGCAGCAGGGCGCGCGCGGCGTTGAAACGGTCTTCCGGCAACGGCAGCGGGTGCTTGATGCGCAGCTTGTCCGGCCCTTCCATCGCGTACAGGTTGGGCTGTTTCTGGATCAGCTGGATCACCGCCATCGGGTCGATGTTCGGCTTGGATTCGAACACGATGCGGCCGCCGTTCTCGCCAAGATCCAGCTTGCGGATGCCCAGCGTGTTGGCCTGCAGCTTCAACTCGGCAATGGCGAACAGATTCTTGGCCGGATCGGGCAGCAGGCCGAAGCGATCGATCATCTCCACCTGCAGTTCGCGCAGTTCGGCGCTGTCGCGGGCGCTGGAAATGCGCTTGTACAGGGTCAGGCGGGTGTGCACGTCCGGCAGGTAGTCTTCCGGAATCAGCGCCGGCACATGCAGCTCGACTTCGGCACCGCGCACTTCTTCACCGGCATCCAGGTCGGGCAGCTTGCCCTGGCGGATGCTGCGCACGGCGCGTTCCAGCAGTTCGGTGTACAGGCTGAAGCCCACCTCGGCCATCTGCCCGCTCTGGTCTTCGCCCAGCAGCTCGCCAGCGCCGCGGATCTCCAGATCGTGCGTGGCCAGGGTGAAGCCGGCGCCCAGTTCGTCCATCGAGGCGATCGCTTCCAGGCGCTTTTCCGCATCCGGGGTGATCGAGCGGCGGTCGGGCACCACCAGGTAGGCATAGGCGCGGTGGTGCGAACGGCCCACGCGGCCGCGCAGCTGGTGCAGCTGGGCCAGGCCGAAGCGGTCGGCGCGGTTGATGATGATGGTGTTGGCGTTGGGAATGTCGATGCCCGATTCGATGATCGTGGTCGACAGCAGCACGTTGAAGCGCTGCTTCTGGAAGTCCAGCATCACCTTTTCGAGCTCGCGTTCGGGCATCTGCCCGTGGGCGATGCCGATGCGCGCTTCGGGCACCAGCTCGGACAGCTCGCGCTGCATGCGGCCGATGCTTTCCACGTCGTTGTGCAGGAAGTACAGCTGGCCGCCGCGCGACAGCTCGCGCTGGAAGGCCTCGCGCAGCAGCGCGTTGTCCCACTGGGTGATGAAGGTCTGCACCGCCAGCCGGTTCGGTGGCGGGGTGGCGATGATCGACAGGTCGCGCAGGCCGGCCATGGCCATGTTCAAAGTGCGCGGGATCGGGGTTGCGGTCAGGGTCAGCAGGTGCACGTTGGCGCGCAGCGCCTTCAGTGCTTCCTTCTGGCGCACGCCGAAACGCTGCTCCTCATCGACGATGACCATGCCCAGGTCCTTGAACTTCACGTCCGGCTGCAGCAGGCGATGGGTGCCGACGATCACATCGATGGTTCCGGCGGCGACCTTCTCCAGCTCGGCCTTGATTTCCTTGCTGGTCTTGAAGCGCGACAGCACTTCGACCTTCATCGGGTAATCGGCGAAGCGGTCACGGAAATTGCGGAAGTGCTGTTCGGCCAGCAGCGTGGTCGGCACCAGCACGGCCACCTGCTTGCCTGCACTGGCGGCCGCAAAGGCGGCGCGCACGGCCACTTCGGTCTTGCCGAAGCCGACGTCGCCGCAGACCACGCGGTCCATCGGCTGGCTGCTGGCCAGGTCGCGCAGGGTGGCGTCGATGGCGGCCAGCTGGTCGGGAGTTTCTTCGAACGGGAAGCCGGCCGCAAACGGTTCGTACATGGCGCGGTCCACGTGCAGCGCCAGACCGGCGCGGGCCTGGCGGCGCGCCTGGATTTCCAGCAGTTCGGCGGCCACGTCGCGCACCTTTTCGGCAGCCTTGCGCTTGGCCTTGCTCCATTGCTCGCCGCCCAGCGAGTGCAGCGGTGCGGTTTCCGCCGATGCGCCGGAATAGCGGCTGATCAGGTGCAGCTGGGCCACCGGCACGTACAGGCGATCGCCCTTGGCGTACTCGATTTCCAGGAATTCGCCGGGCATGCCGCCCACGTCCATCGCGATCAGGCCCCGGTAGCGGCCCACGCCATGGTCTTCGTGCACGATGGGCGCGCCTTCGGTCAGCTCGCCCAGGTCGCGGATGATCGCTTCGGGTTCGCGGCCGGCACGGCGCGTGCGGCGGGTGCTGGCCGCGCGCTCGGGGAACAGCTGGCGCTCGGTGAGCACCGCAATGCGCGGTTCGTCCAGCGCGAAACCGTCTTCCAGCGCGGCCACGGTAATGGCCAAGCGCTCGGCGCTGTCCAGGAAGGCCGGCAGATCGGCCAACACCGGCGGCTTCAGTTCGGCCGCCTGCAGCACTTCCAGCAGGGCTTCGCGGCGGCCCGGGGAATCGGCCGCGATCAGCACCCGGCCCGGGTAATGGGCCAGGAAGGATTTCAGTGCATCGCCGGCCGGTGCCTCGCGCGCGGCCACCGGCAGCGGCGGCAGCGGCTGGTCGCCCAGCGCATGCGCATCGGCGATGCGCGCATGGTCGGCGGCCCACACTTCGATGCGCGCGGTATCGTTCAGGCGCTCGCGCAGCAGATCCGGCGACAGGTACAGCGCCGACGGTGGCAGCAGCGGCCGTTCCACATCGTGGCGGCGCTGCTCGTAGCGCTCGGCGGTCTGGGTCCAGAAGGTTTCGGCAGCCTCGCCGGCGCCGGCACACAGCACGGGCAGGCTGCCTGCGGGCAGGTAGTCGAACAGCGTAGCGGTGCGTTCGAAGAACAGCGGCAGGTAGTACTCGATGCCGGCCGGTGCCAGGCCGGATTTCAGATCCTGGTACAGCGCGCTGCGGCGGGTATCCACGTCGAAGCGTTCGCGCAGGGCGGCCAGCACGCGGGCGATGCTGGCCTCGTCCATCGGCACTTCGCGGCCGGGCAGCATGTGCACGGCGTCGACCTTGTCCAGCGAGCGCTGGCTTTCTGGGTCGAAGGCGCGGATCGAATCGATGTCCTCGTCCAGCAGTTCCACCCGCAGGGGCTCGTCGGCGCCCATCGGGAACACGTCCAGCAGGCCGCCGCGCACGGCGAAATCGCCCGGGTCCATCACCTGCGGCACGTTGCGGTAACCGGCGCTTTCCAGTCGGCGCTTCTCGGCCTCCAGGTCCAGGCGCTGGCCGACCTTCAGGTCGAAGCTGCCGCCGATCACATAGCTCTGCGGTGCCAACTGCTGCAGCAGCGTCTGCACCGGCACGATCACCACGCCACGCTTCAGCGTGGGCAGGCGGTGCAGGGCGGCCAGGCGCTGCGAGATGATGTCCGGGTGCGGGCTGAAGCGGTCGTAGGGCAGCGTTTCCCAATCGGGGAAGGCAACCACCGGCAGCGACGGATCGGCACCCAGCAGGGTGTGCAGATCGGCTTCCAGCTGGCTGGCGCCGTGGTTGTCACGGGCGATGACCAGCAGTGGCGCCGTGTGCGCACGTGCGGCCTGCACCAGGTACCAGGCCAGTGCAGTGGGCGAGGCGGGGGCGCGCCACCAGGCGCGAAGCTGGCCGGCACGGGGCAGCGGCGGGGCGGGGTATGGAGTACGCGACATGGACCGCCGATCTTAACAGATGCCCTTGTCGTGACCGTGTGCGTAAGGTCGCGGTGGCGGGGGGGGCGGGCCCCCCCCCCCCCGCGGGGGCGCCCCGGGCCCCCCCCCCGGCGGATTGCTCCTGCCGCTATCGCCCCGGTCCGCGATCAGGGAGAATCGGTGCTGTCCCTTCCAGCCGACGGGACGTCCCCCAACCCGCCGACTGGAGAGAGCGCGCGTGGAAGCAACCGTACATTTCATCAACAGCATCATCTGGAGCAAGGCACTGATTGTGGTGTGCCTGGGCGCCGGCCTGTTCTTCAGCCTGCGCACGCGCTTCATGCAGATCCGCGGCTTCTTCGAGATGTGCCGCCTGACCGTGAAGGGTGAGAAGTCCGACGCCGGCGTCTCCTCGTTCCAGGCCTTGGCCATGTCCATGGCCGGCCGCATGGGCATCGGCAACATCGCCGGCGTGGCCACCGCCATCGCCTTCGGCGGCCCCGGTGCGATCTTCTGGATGTGGGTGATGGGCTTCCTCGGCGCGTCCACCTCGTATGTGGAATGCACCCTGGCGCAGATCTACAAGACCAAGGACGCCGAAGGCCGCTACCGCGGTGGCCCGGCCTACTACATCGAAAAGGCGATGGGCCTGAAGTGGTACGCCCTGGCCTTCGCCGTCGCCACGATCATCGCGGCCGGCTTCCTGATGCCGGGCGTGCAGGCCAATGCCATCGCTGACAGCGTCATCAACGCCTGCCGTGGCACCGCGCTGTGCGGTCCGCTGGATGGCCAGGCCTTCGGCATGGACCAGGTGCAGGCGCTGAAGCTGGGCATCGGCATCGTGGTGGCCCTGCTGCTGGGCGTGGTCATCTTCGGTGGCGTCAAGCGCATCGCCAACTTCGCCGAAGTGGTGGTGCCGTTCATGGCCGCCGGCTTCATCCTGATGGCCATCGTCATCATGATCATCAATGCCGACCGCGTGCCGGAAATGTTCGGCATCATCTTCGACAGCGCCTTCGGTACCCATGCGGCGTTCGGCGCCATGATGGGCCTGGCCATCGAATGGGGCATCAAGCGCGGCATCTACGCCAACGAAGCCGGCCAGGGTTCGGGCCCGCACGCCGCAGCAGCCTCGGAAGTCTCGCACCCGGCCAAGCAGGGCTACGTGCAGGCCTTCGCCATCTACTTCGACACCATGATGGTGTGCACCGCCACCGCCTTCCTGATCCTGGCCAGCGGCACCTACAACGTCTATTCGCCGGTGGAAGGCGCCGCCCCGATCTTCCAGGGTCTGGCCGGCATTCCCGAAGGCGCCGGCTATGCGCAGGCGGGCGTGGAAGCGGTGCTGCCGGGCTGGGGTTCGGCGTTCGTGTCCATCGCCATCTTCTTCTTCGCCTTCACCACCATCATGGCCTATTACTACATGGCCGAAACCAACCTGACCTACGTCAACCACAACAAGAAGCGCCCGCTCACCGTGCTGCTGCTGCGGCTGGGCATCATCGGCATGGTGGTGTTCGGCGCCTTCCACAACGCCACCCTGGCCTGGGCGCTGGGTGACATCGGCGTGGGCCTGATGGCCTGGCTGAACATCATTGCCATCCTCATCGTGCAGAAGCCGGCCATGCTGGCCCTGCGCGACTACGAACGACAGAAGAAGCTGGGCCTGGACCCGACGTTCGACCCCGATGCACTGGGGATCAAGAACGCCGATTTCTGGCGCCAACGCAAGCAGGAGACCGTGTAAGTGAACAACCCCTGGAACAACCGCCGCCCGTCCGCCCGTCCGCCGCGTGCCACACCGTTGCCGCGCCCGGAAGGGCAGGGCAGTGGCGGTGGTGCAGGCGCCGGTGGGCGTGGCAATGACGAACTGCGCCTGTACGGCCTGAATGCCGTGCTGGCCGCGTTCGAAGCCCGCCCGCAGGCACTGCGCAAGCTGTACCTGCTGGAGGCGCGTATTCCGCGCCTGCAGCCGCTGTTGAAGTGGTGCGTGACCAACCGCGTGGGCTACCGGGTGGTGGAAGACGGCGATCTGAACAAGCTGGCCGGCACCACCCACCACGAAGGCGTGGTGGCTGACGTACTGCGCGCACCCGCGCTGGAACTGGCGCAGTGGCTGCAGCAGGTGGGTGATGGCCCGGCGCTGGCGCTGTGGCTGGATGGCGTGGGCAACCCGCACAACCTGGGCGCGATCCTGCGTTCGGCCGCGCACTTCGGGGTGAAGGCGCTGCTGCTGCCGGCCGGCAGCACGCTGGCCCTGTCCGGCGCCGCCGCGCGCGTCGCCGAAGGCGGTGCCGAAGCCGTGCCGCTGGTGCAGTTGCCCGACGATGCGCAGGCCATGGCGCAGCTGCGTGCGGCCGGTTTCGGCCTGGCCGCCACCCTGGTGGACGGCGGCGAAGACGTTTTCCGCGCGAGTCTGCCGGCGCGCCTGGTGTACGTGATGGGCGCCGAAGGCGAGGGCATGGACCGCGAACTGGCCGGTCTGTGTGACCAGCAGGTGTCGATTCGGGGCAGCGGCGCGGTGGAAAGCCTGAATGTCGCATCTGCCACGGCAGTGCTGCTGGCGCAGTGGGCCAGCCGTCGCGGTTGACCGCTGATGGGGTCGGAGCCCGCGCCTTCGACGCGGGATCCGACCCCGGGCATCCGGGTCGAATCCCTCGCCGCAGGCGAGGGCTCTGACCCCAGGCCGCAGACTTGCCCCACACGCCAGTGCGTCAAGCACGCATGACGTTTTGAAAGTTTCCTTATTGGTCCGCCGTTCCCGGCGACGCAGGGTGGAAGTCCAACCCACGTTGTCCAGGAGTGGCTGTCATGCATCACCCGCGTTCTACCCTTGCCGTTGCCCTGCTGCTGGCCTGCACGCTGCACAGTGCCAGTGCGCTGGCCCAGCAACACAGCCTGGAAGGCGTCAACTTCACCGGCCCGCTGATCACCCCCAACCCCGCCGGCATGGCGGCCGGGCACTGGTACATCGAACCCTATCTGGTGCGTGTGGACAGCACCGCGTACTTCGACGACAGCGGCGATCGCCACCGCAGCGATGAACGCAGCGGCGCCTGGGCGGTGGTGGTGCCCATTGCCTACGGCTTCAGCGAACGGGTCACCGGCCAGGTCAACCTGAGCGCCTCGCGCGCCGAATCGGGCAGCACCCACAGCAGCGGCTTCCGCGCCGGCGATACCACTGCGCGCCTGCAGTACCTGCTGCAGGCCCCCAGTGCCGATGGCACTACCCCGGCCGTTTCGATCGCGCTGGTGCAGCGCTTCAGCACCGGCAGCCACGACCGCATCACCGGCAATGCGCTGGATGCGCAGGGCGATGGCGTGCAGCGCACCACGCTGGCGCTGGGCACGCAGAAGGTGGAATGGATGGCCAACGACCGGCCGCTGCGCTGGCGCGCGCAGTTCAGTGCCGGCCCTGCACCGTCGCGCACGGCCATTTCCGGCGCCAGCGTGTATGGCACCGACCGTGGCTTCCAGGGCCACATCGCGCGCGGCTCGGTGCTGGGGCTGTCGGTCGGTGCCGAGTACAGCTTCAATTCGCGCTGGGTCGGGGTCATGGAGTTCGCGGCCAGCCGCGAATCGGGCCAGCGCCTGACCGGCTTTGCGCCGGGCGCAGATGGTCAGGTGCGGCGCATCGACGAGCGTCGCCCTGCCAGTCGCAACCTCACCCTGGCGCCTGCGGTGGAATACCACTTCAGCCCCTCGCTGGGGTTGATCGCCGGCGTGGAAGTGACCGTGGCCGGGCGCAACAGCGGCCGCATCATCAGCCCCCAGGTCGCCCTGGGCATGTTCTTCTAAGGGGGCGCGCCATGACTGTCGAATCCATCGTCAACAGCGTGCTGGGCGTAGTCTGGAGCCCGCTGCTGGTGGTGCTGTGCCTGCTGGCCGGGCTGTACTTCAGCATCCGCACCCGTTTCATCCAGCTGCGTGCGCTGCCGGACATGCTGCGCCTCATGTTCCGCCATGAACGTTCCGAGGCAGGCGTATCGCCGTTCCAGGCCTTGTCGTTGTCGCTGTCCAGCCGGGTGGGCGTGGGCAACATCGCCGGCGTGGCCATGGCCATCGCTTTCGGCGGCCCGGGGGCCATCTTCTGGATGTGGATCGTGGCGTTCCTGGGCGCCTCCAGCGCCTTCATCGAATCCACCCTGGCGCAGATCTACAAGGACCGCGACGGCAAGGGCCAGTACCGCGGCGGGCCGGCGTACTACATCGAAAAGGGCCTGGGCCAGCGCTGGTATGCGGTGCTGTTCGCGGTGGTCACGGTGATGGCCGGGGCGATGCTGGCCGGTACCCAGTCCAACGCCATCACCAGTGCGGTGAACGAAGCCTGGAACGTGCCGGTGGCGGCGACCACGGGCGTACTGCTGGTGGTGCTGGCCGTGGTGCTGTTCGGCGGCGTGCGCCGCATTGCGCGCGTGGCCGAATGGGTGGTGCCGATCATGGCCGTGGCCTATCTGGGCGTGACCGCCGTGGTCATGGTCATCAATGCGGACAAGCTGCCCGAGGTCATCCTGCTGGTGGTGCGCAGCGCCTTCGGTGTGGATGCGGCGTTTGGCGCGATGATCGGCACGGCCATCCAGTGGGGTGTGCGCCGTGGCGTGCTGTCCAACGAAGCAGGCATGGGCAGTGGCGCGCATCCGGCCGCCGCCGCCGAGGTCTCGCATCCGGTGAAGCAGGGCCTGGTGCAGTCGTTCTCGGTCTACATCGACACCTTGGTGGTGTGCAGCGCTACCGCGTTCCTGATCCTGTCCACCGGCCTGTACAACGTGTACGACCCAGCGGTGAACGGCATTCCCGATGAGGCGCGGCTGCTGCTGGGCAATCTGCCGGGCGTGGAGGCCGGGCCGCGCTTCGTACAGCACGCGGTGGAATCGGCATTGCCGGGCTTCGGTCGCTCGTTCGTGGCGCTGGCGATCCTGCCGTTCGCGTTCACCACCATCCTGGCGCTGTACTACATGGCCGAAACCAACGTCAGCTACCTGTGCCGCGACCGCCCCAGCCCGTGGGTGATGGGGGTGTTCCAACTGTCGTTCCTGGCCGCCACCGGCTATTCGGCCATGAACAGCGCCACCGTGGCCTGGTCGCTGGGCGATATTGGCGTGGGCATGATGAGCTGGTTGAACATCATCGCCATCGTACTGCTGCAGAAGCCCGCGCTGGCCGCCCTTCGCGATTACGAGCAGCAGAAGCGCAACAAGCGCGATCCGTTGTTCAACCCGCAGAAGGTCGGCGTCCGCAATACACGGGTCTGGGAAGGCTGATCCCACGCAATCGCCTGGTAGGTGCGAACCTTGGTTCGCACGGCTGTTGCCGCGGTGATCGCCGGGCATGGCCCGGCGCTACCTTCGGGCCATGCTCTTGCCTGGTGGGTGCGAACCTTGGTTCGCACCGCTCTTGCCCCGGCGCTACCGCATTACTCGTTCGGCGGAACCGTCGCCTTGGCCTCACTGCCAAAGCTGCCATCGGCTTCGGCGGCCAGATACGCAAACACGGTGTACGCGGCCACGTTCTGCGCCAGCGCCTTCGGGTCGATCTTGTCCAGCGTATCGTCGGCGGTGTGGTGCAGGTGGAAATAGTCCGATCCATCCTGTGCCAGCCACGCCCATGCGCCGCCCTTGGCCGCCAGCGGGCCCACGTCCGGGCCCGGGCCGCCCTTGTCGGCCTGGTACTCGATGCCCAGCGGCTTCATCACCTCGGCAATCTGCTTGGTCGCCTCGCGCGACCCTTCCGGGTTCGGCGAACCGGTGTTGAACGCATAGATGCGGCCGGCACCGAAGTCGCTCTCGGCAGCCAGCTGGTGCAGGGCCACGTCCTTGGCGTGTGCTTCGGCATAGGCCTTGCCGCCGTACAGACCCTGTTCCTCGTTGGCGAAGGCGATCACCCGGATCGTGCGCTTGGGTGCCTGCTTCAGCTGGCCGATCAGATGGCCGGCGGCCATGGTGATGCCCACGCCGGCGCCATCATCCACCGCGCCGGTACCCAGGTCCCACGAATCCAGGTGGCCGCCAATCACCACCACTTCCTTGGGCAGGCTGCGCCCGGTGATCTCACCGATCACGTTGTACGAGGTGGCCGTGCCATCCCAGCCGCAGTCCAGCGCCACCTTCACCGTGGTGCTGCCACGGGCCAGCAGGCGGGCCAGCTGGTCGGCATCGGGCACCGACAGCGCGGCCGACGGCACCGGGGTCAGGCCATCGTCGAAGCGGGTGATGCCGGTGTGCGGCACACGGTGCGAATCGGTACCGGCCGAGCGCATCAGGAAGCCGACCGCACCCTTGCGGATCGCCTCGGACGGGCCCTTGCTGCGGATCGCGCCACCACGGCCGTAGTCGCGGCCATCGCGGAACGGCAGCATCTGGTAATCGACGAAGGCGATCTTGCCCTTCAGCGAACCGGCCGGTGCGGCCTGCAGGGCGGCCAGATCGGCAAAGCGCACCACCTCGGCCTCCACGGTGCCGCCGGGGCTGCCGCCCAGCGCGGTGATCTGCAGCGGCTGCGGGTTCTTGCCGGTCACCGCGGCGTGTTCACTGCGGCGTTCCCACTTGGGGAAGGTCACCGGTTCCTTCCAGACCTTGTCAAAGCCCAGTGCCTTGAACTTGGCTTCGGCCCAGGCCACGGCGCGGGCATCGGCCTCGCTGCCGGCAATGCGCGGGCCGATTTCGGTGGTCAACGATTCGACCACCTTCCAGCCGGTGTCATCGGCCAGTGCCTGGTCGCGCAGCTGCGCGGCCGTGGCCAGCGAGGCCGGGGGCAGGGTGGTGGTGCGAGGCGCCGCAAACGCAGGCGCGGCCAACAGGGCGAGGGACGATGCGATGGCAAGAATGCGGCGACGCATGGACAGCTCCGGGAAGGGTGTAAGCCTTGGAGCTTAACAGTCGTTCAGCGCCGCGCATGGGTGGGAGGTCATGCCGGGGCTGAATGCTGTTTTCCGGCCATGTGCGGCAAAGCGGTAGCGCCGGGCCGTGCCCGACGGAGGTCCACGATCCGCTTCGCTCGCCGGGCATGGCCCGGCGCTACCTTGATTATCGTCCCGCCCAGTCGAGCAAGCTCGACTCTACGGACGGGCGGGGCGCGCGATGGCGCCCGGCACCTTATTTCTTCAGGCTGTCGCGGATTTCGCGCAGCAGCAGCACGTCTTCCGGCGTGGCGGCCGGGGCGGCTTCCTTCTTGCGTGACAGGCGGTTGATCACCTTGATCACCAGGAAGATGGCGAAGGCCACGATGACGAACTGCACCAGCGTGTTGAGGAAATCGCCGTAGCCGATCACCACCGCCGGAATCTCCTTGCCATCCGGGCCGATGCTGGCCGGTGACAGCACCCAGGCCAGGTCAGAGAAATCCACCTTGCCGATCAGCATGCCCAGCGGCGGCATGATGATTTTTTCCACCAGCGCGGTGACGATCTTGCCGAAGGCTGCGCCAATCACCACGCCCACGGCGAGGTCGATGACGTTGCCGCGCATCGCGAATTCCTTGAACTCGGTAAGCATTCCCATTGTTGTTCTTCTCCAGAGGGCGAGGGGACAGGGCGCAGGGTAACGCAGCAGATGTCAGCCAGCGATGACGCCGTGGCGCTCGGCTACGTTTTCCAGGCGTGCGCTGAAACGGTCGCCCGGCTTCAGTGCGGCCACGCCCGACGGCGTGCCCATGAACACCAGATCGCCGGCGCGCAGCTGCCACAGCTTGGACAGCTCATGCAGGATTTCCGGCACGTTCCAGATCATCTGGTCCAGCAGCGATTGCTGGCGCACTTCGCCGTTCACTTCCAGCGAAAGATTCAGGGCGGCCAGATCACCGACTTCGCCGGCATGCACGATTTCGCTGATCGGCGCGGAGGCGTCAAAGCCCTTGGCCGAATCCCACGGGTGGCCCTTTTCCTTCGCGGCGGCCTGCAGGTCGCGGCGGGTCAGGTCCAGGCCCACGGCATAGCCGTACACCAGTGCGTCGGCATCGGCTACGGCCAGCTCACCGGCCGGCGCGTCCCGGCCGATCGCCACCACCAGCTCCACCTCGTGGTGCAGGTTGGCGGTGGCCGGCGGGTAGGGAATCACATCGTCGTGGCCGACCACGATGGCATCGGCTGGCTTGGTGAAGAACATCGGCCGGCCGCGATCATCGGCGGCCGGCACTGCGGCACCCATTTCGCGTGCGTGGTCGGCGAAGTTGCGGCCCACGCAGTACACGCGGTGCACGGGGAAGCTGCCACCGCCCACCACGGGAACGCGGGGCACGGCGGGGGCGGCAATCACATCGGAAACATCGGACATGCGGACATCCAGGAAGGGCGTGCCCGCAGTCTAGAACTTAACGCTACCCGCCGTCAGCGGGTGCCAGCCTTCAACGCGGCGAGGACAGCGCCGATTTACGCACCACGCGGTACTCACCTTCCACCACGTTGGGGTCGGCGGCACGGCCAACGCTGGCCGGCTTGCGCGAGGCCAGCAGCTTCCACGCCAGGCCGATCAGGATCATCGCTGCGCCCACGAACACGCCCACGAACACCATGGCGGCCAGGATGGCCAGGCCCAGCAGGCCCACGGCAATGCGCACCAGCGGGTTACGCGGCTTGCGCGGCGCGAACAGGGTACGGAAGTGGTGGACGGCGGATGCGCGAGTAAACATGGCGGCTCGATAGGCTGAAATCAGCGAACCGCCAGTATCCGGAGGCGCCACTGTCATTGAGTGAAAAAGTCGTTAAATATAGCCCCGGCTTATTACCAATCAATGACTTGTGTTCATGTGAGAGCCAGTGACCTGAGCGCGCGTGCGACAATGCCGCTTTACGTTCGAGCCTTCGCCATGACGACCCCCGCTGCCGCCCTCATTGCTCTGGAAGCCCTTGCCGATGGGGCCTTTGCCGAGGTTGAAGCGCTGGTGGACGGCGATGCCGAGTCGGTGGTGCTGTATCGCGACGGCAACCAGGTGCGCGCCTTCCTGAACATCTGCCCGCATGCCGGTCGCCGCCTGGACTGGGCGCCGGGGCAGTTCCTGAAAAGCCGTGAAGGCCATCTGGTGTGTGCGGCACATGGCGCCTCGTTCGCGCTGGACAGCGGCGATTGCGTGGCGGGCCCGTGCAAGGGCGATCGCCTGCGCGCAGTGCCGGTGAATGTGCGCGACGGGCAGGTTTACCTGGCCTGAGGCCAGGTCCAGGGTCGGATCCGTTTTCCGCAGGAAAACGGCTCTGACCCTATCGGGCCGGAGCCAGTCGAGCATGGCTCGACTCTACAAAAGCCGTGTCCACCAAGGTCGACACCTACCAGAGCCGGGTGCGACCTCAGAACATCAGGTTGATCATCAGCACCACCACACAGGTGTAGATCAGTGACAGCGGTCCGCCCACGCGCCACATCTCGCGCGGGGTGTAGTTGGCCGGGCCGGTGATCATCGAAATGACCGGGTTGGAGGCGGTCATCAGGTTGTTGGACGCCGACAGCGCCACGATCAGCGCGAACGCGGTCGGGTTGCCACCGGCCGCCAGTGCCAGGTTCACTGCAATGGGCACCATCACGATGGTCGCGCCCACATGGCTGATCACCAGCGAGAACGCGGTGGTCAACAGCGCCAGCGCCACTTCCAGCACCCACAGCGGAATGCCGGTGGGCAGTTTGTCGATGGTATGCCCGGCCACCCATGCCGCCGCACCACTGGAATCCATCGCCCAGCCGAGCGGAATCAGCCCGGCCATCATGAACACCGTCTTCCAGTTGATCGAGGCATAGGCCTCGTCCATGCGCAGCACGCCGGTCAGCAGCATGCCGGCCACGCCGGTCATCAGGGTCAGCGCCACCGGCAGCTTGCTGGTCAGCGCAATCAGGATGGTCAGCGCGAAGATCGCCATGGCGATCTTGAACTTGTGCGGGCGCTGTTCGCCGGTGGGGTAGTCGGTCACCACCACGAAGTCGCGGCTGCGCGCGGCCTGCGCCAGGTCGGTCCAGATGCTGTGGAAGACCAGCATGTCGCCGGCGCGCAGCTGCACATCGCGCACGTCCTCGCGGATCACCTGCTTGTCGCGGTTGATCGCCAGCAGGCTGATGCCGCGTTCCTTTCGCAGGCGCAGATCGGCCGCGCTCTTGCCGATCACGTTCGAGGTGGGCGGCACCACCGCTTCGGAAATACCGGCGCGGCTGGGATTGAACAGGTCGCCCAGGTGCTTCAGGCGCGAGGACATGCGCAGGAACTGGTTCTGCGCGAAATCGCTGATCTGCTCGCGCGGGCCCATCGCACCCAGCACGCTGCCTACCCAGATGCGCATTTCCGCCGGCGGCGCCAGGCGGGTGTCATTGCCGGTCTTCAGCGCCAGCAGCAGCGGTGCGTCGTGCAGGTTCTCGGCCTCGCCCAGGGTCATGCCCACCAGCGGGCTCTCGGCGGTCACCACCAGCTCGAAGACATCGCCTTCAATGCCGTAGGTCTTGGCAAAGTAGCTTTCGGTGCGCGCCGGGGTCACCCCGTCGTTCACCAGGTTCTCTTCCTCGATCAGCTTGCGGTCGCCGTAATAGCGGAAGTACAGCAGCGACGCCACCAGCAGGGCCACGCCGATCGGCAGCGGCGCGAACATGCGCAGCGGCTCGATGGTGGCCAGGCCGGAGGGAAGATTGTTGTTGGCCGAGGCCAGCAGATCGTTCAGCAGGATCAGCGGTGAATTGCCGACCATGGTCAGCGCGCCGCCCATCACGATCGCCGCCGAGATGGGCAGCAGCAGGCGCTGCAGGGTCAGCCCGGTGCGCGCGGCCAGGCGCGAAGCCACTGGCAGGTACAACGCCATCACCGAGGGGTTCTGCATGAACGAGGAGTTCAAGCCGGCGATGGCGGTGGTCATCATCAGCAGCCGCTGTTCGACGCCGTGGCCACGCCGCAGCAGCCACGCGGCCAGCCGGTTCAGTGCACCGGTGCGGTCCAGGCCCGCGCCCAGGATGGTGGTGGCGATGATGCTCATCACCGCGTTACCGGAAAAGCCCCCGAAGATTTCCTCAGGGGCGATCAGGCCGGTCACGCCCAGCACCACCAGCACCACCAGCGCCACCACGTCGGCGCGGATGCGCTCGAACAGGAACATCGCCATCGTGAAACCAACCAGCCCGAGCACGAGCTTCATGTCGTTGGTCAGCGTCAGCGCGGTATCCATGTGGGGCGCAGGGTCCTCGGTGGGCGGTCAGGTGCGGTCGTACAGCAGATCCCAGACGCCGTGGCCCAGCTTCTGGCCGCGGGTCTCGAAATGGGTCTGCGGGCGCCAGTCCGGTCGCGGCACGCTGCCACGCGGGCCGGCACGGTTCACCAGCCCGGCGGTGGCGTCCAGCACGTCCCACATCTGCTCGGCGTAGTCTTCCCAGTCGGTGGCGCAGTGCAGGCGGCCACCCGGGCGCAGCTTGCGCACGATCAGCTCGGCGAACGCCGGCTGCAGCAGGCGGCGCTTGTTGTGGCGCTTCTTGTGCCACGGGTCGGGGAAGTAGATGCGCACTTCGTCCAGCGCGCCGTCGGCAATCTCGTTCTGCAGCACTTCCACCGCATCGTGGTGGTACAGGCGCACGTGGTCGGCATTGTCATCGGCCAGCGCGTTCAGCAGGCGGCCCACGCCGGGGGCGTGCACTTCAATGCCGATGTAATCGCGCGACGGATCGTGCTGGGCGGCGAAGCGCATGGCCGCACCGTTGCCGAAGCCGATTTCCAGCACCTTGTGCGCCGGCCGGCCGAAGGTGGCGTCCAGGTCGCGCGGCTGGCCGTTGTAGTCGATGCCGAAGCGCGGCCAGCGTTCGTCGAACGCGCGCTGCTGGGCCGGGGTGAAGCGGCCTTGGCGCAGCACGAAGCTGCGCACCTCGCGGCGGCCCTCGCTCACGGTGAAGGGCTTGGGCGGGGCCTTGGAACCGGCACTGTCGAAGGGATTGGTCATCAGCCGATCACCCCTTCCACCGGCGAAGACGCACTGGCATAGCGCTTGCGGGGAATGCGCCCGGCCAGGAAGGCCTCGCGGCCGGCTTCCACGGCCTTGCGCATGGCGCTGGCCATCAGCACCGGGTTGCGCGCGCCGGCAATGGCGGTGTTCATCAGCACGCCGTCGCAGCCCAGTTCCATAGCAATGGCCGCATCCGAGGCGGTGCCCACGCCGGCGTCGACAATGATCGGCACCTTGGCGTCTTCAATGATCTGCAGCAGGTTGTACTTGTTCTGGATACCCAGGCCCGAACCGATCGGCGCGGCCAGCGGCATCACCGCCGCGCAGCCGATCTCTTCCAGGCGCTTGGCCAGGATCGGGTCGTCGGACGTATAGACCATCACCTCGAAGCCATCCTTCACCAGCTGCTCGGCGGCCTTCAGGGTCTGCACCACGTCCGGGTACAGGGTCTTCTGGTCGCCCAGTACTTCCAGTTTGGTCAGGTTGTGGCCGTCCAGCAGCTCGCGCGCCAGGCGGCAGGTACGCACGGCGTCTTCGGCGGTGTAGCAGCCGGCGGTGTTGGGCAGGATGGTGAAGCGGTCCGGCGGCAGCACGTCCAGCAGGTTCGGTTCACCGGGGTTCTGCCCGATGTTGGTGCGGCGGATGGCCACGGTGACGATCTGGGCGCCAGCGGCCTCGGTGGCCAGGCGGGTTTCCTGCAGATCCTTGAACTTGCCGGTGCCGGTGAGCAGCCGCGAGCCGTAGGTCTTGCCGGCGATCACCAGCGAATCGGGGGAGACATGAACGTTCATGCCGCGATTATCGCCTATCCGTCTGAAGATGGGGTCACGCAGAGGGCTCGCCGGGCATGGCCCGGCGCTACCACGCGCGTGCACCGGTAGCGCCGGGCCATGCC
>NZ_JACVUD010000091.1:0-17394 GCF_016624905.1 Stenotrophomonas sp. S49
CACAACCCCCCCCCCCCCCCCGCCCCCCCCCCCCCGGCCCCCCTCGAAGGGGTGCGTCAACGCGCGGCTCAGGCCACTTCGTCGTCGCTGGTCGGCGGCTGGTCGCCCACGGTCCACAGGCGCTCCAGCGCGTAGAACTCGCGCACGCGCGGCAGCATCACGTGCACGATCACGTCGCCCAGGTCCACCAGCACCCATTCGGCTTCGCGCTCGCCTTCCACGCCCAGCGGCATCACGTCGATCTTCTTGGCGAAGCGCACGACTTCATCGGCGATCGACTTCACATGGCGGGTGGACGTACCGGAGACGATGACCAGGTAGTCGGCGACGCTGGACTTGCCACGCACGTCGATCTCGACCGGGTCCTTGGCCTTCAGGTCTTCGGTGGCTTGGCGGACGCTGGCCAGCAGTTCCGGCACCGAAGGCGGCGGGCTGGGCAGTTCGACCTTGATGGTCTGGGGCTGGGTCTGGTTGCTCAAAACGGATCGACTCGATAAACGTGGGGGCGATTATACGGGCAAGGCGCGCCCGCGGCATTCACGGGGTGGCCGGCCGGTACAGGCCGTGGTCGACCACGTAATCGGCCACCGCCGGCGGCAGCAGCGCCCGCCACGGGCCGGTCGCGGCAATCTGCGCACGCACCGCGCTGGCCGATTCCGAGCGCAGCGGGTGGTGCAGGCGCAGCACCCGCCCGCCGGGGCTGGCGAACAGGGCCTGCTCGTTGTCGGCCCAGCGGCCATCCAGGGCCTGGCCCAGGGCGCCATCCACCGAATCCTGCAGCGGGCTGCCCGGGCGCTCGGCAACAATGAAGTGGGCCAGGTCGAACAGGGCCTGCCACTCGTGCCAGGCCGGCAGGGCCAGCAGGCTGTCGGCGCCAACCAGCCAGGCCAGCGGCCGGCTCGGGCCCAGCTCGGCGCGCAGTTCGCGCAGGGTGTCGACGGTGTAGGAAGGACGACCCGGGAAGCGCTTGGCCCGTTCCAGTTCGCGCCGGTCCAGCAGCAGGCCCGGCTCGTCGCCAATGGCCAGCGAGAGCATGCGGCAGCGCTGCTCGGCGGTGGCCCCCGGCGGCGCGCGGTGCGGCGGATCGGCCGCCGGCAGCAGCCGCACCGCCACCTGCAGTTCATCGCGTGCGGCGCGGGCGATCGCCAGATGCCCCAGGTGCACCGGATCGAAGGTGCCCCCGTAATAGATGCGCAGGCTCATGGCTCAGGCCCGGGCCAGCAGGCGCACGGCGCGGGCCTCGGCCACCGCCACCAGCAACCGCTCCAGCGCCAGCCAGGCATCGCCGTCGGCGCGCCCCTTGGCAATGCGATCCACCAGGCCGGCTTCGGCCACGAAACGTTCCCAGCGCTTGCCTTCCGGGTGGCGCTGCAACGCACGCTTGTAGGGCGCCTGGCGCGATTCCCAGATACCGCGCGACTTCATTTCCGCGGCCAGATTGCCGCCGCGCGCCTGCACCCGGGCCAGGCCGGCACCGGCCAGCAGTTCGCGGATGACCATCGGCATCAGCGCGGCCACCGCCTCGCCTTCGCCGCGCAGCCCGGCCAGCATGCGCAACACCGCCTGCGGCTGCCCGGAGAACGTGGCTTCCAGCAGACGGAACACGTCGTAGCGGGCGGCATCGGCCACCAGCGATTCCATCCGTTCCACGTCCAGTGGCTGGCCGTCGGCCAGCAATGCCAGCTTGTCGATTTCCTGCGCGGCGGCCAGCAGGTTGCCTTCCACGCGTTCGGCCAGGCGCTGCACCGCGGCGGGATCGGCGCGCAGGCCCTTGCCACGCAGGCGGCGCTCGATCCAGTCGGGCAGTTCGTGCGGCTTGATCGCCCAGGCCACCGACAGCACGCCGACGCGGTTCACCGCTTCGGCCCACTTGCCCTGGTGGGCCTTGCTCCATTCGTTGGCGGTGATCAGCAGCACTACGTCCGGCGCCGGGTTGGCGCAGAACTGGCTGATCACTTCGGCGCCGTCCTTGCCCGGCTTGCCGCTGGGCAGGCGCACCTCCACCAGGCGGCGGGCGCTGAACAGGCTGGGCGCATTGAAGCTGGCGTCGAGCTGGTTCCAGTCGAAGTCGCGGCCATCGGCATCGAACACTTCACGTTCGCCAATGCCGGCGGCACGGGCGCGTGCGCGCACGGCATCGGCCGCTTCCAGCACACGCAGGGTTTCCGGCCCGGCGATCAGGTACACCGGCGCCAGCGCGGTATCACCGCCCTGGCTGGCCAACTGCTCCGGACGCAGTTCCATCGCTGTGCCGGCTCAGCGCTTGACCGGGGGTGCCGGCGTAGGCTGCACGTCCTGGGCCGCGGCCGGCTTCGGCGCTGCCAGGCTGCCGCCACGTTCCAGTTCGGCGCGCACCACGCTGTCGATGCGGCGGATGATGGACGCCGACATTTCCCGGCGCAGCTCATCGGCCAGGATCTCGCGTTCGGTGGTGGTGCCGGTGGCGTCGGTCGGCGGCGACACGTAATCGCGCGACAACTCGATCACCTGCTGCGGCACCAGTTCGCTGCCGTCTTCGCGGCGGAAGATGAAGATGACCGCATAGCGCAGGCTGTATTCCTGGGCACGGCCCTGCGCATCGATGGCGATGGGCAGATCGCCCCAGCGCTCGGACAGCACCTGCAGCTGGGTGCTCGGCCCGGTGCTTTCATCGTCGGCCAGCTTGGCCCCGGACGCCAGCAGGCTGCGGTTGAGCAGCTTGACCAGTTCGCTGTAAGGCGCGGTGGAGACCACCTTCACTGGCGCCGTATCGGTGGGCAGCATCAGCTTGTTGCGCAGATGGAAGCCACAGCCGGCAAGGCCGAGGGCAAGGACGAGGGCAAGCAGGATTCGGGTCATGGGAACAGTCTGGCGGAGCCGGGCGATCACGGCAACAGACAGCCTGCCCGATCACGCGTGAACGCAGGGCCATCGGCCGCTGACGCCGGCGTGGGGAACACGCACCGGCCGCCACACGGGCGGCCGGTGCCGGACACATCAGGCAGCGACGATGTTCACGATCTTGCCGGGCACGATGATGATCTTGCGCACCGTCAGGCCTTCCATGAACTTGGCCGCGTTCGGCTCGGCCTGTGCCAGCGTTTCGATATGGTCGCGCGCGGCATCGGCGGCAACCTCGATGGTGCCGCGCAGCTTGCCGTTCACCTGCACCGCCAGAGTGACAGCATCGCGCACCAGCGCAGTGCTGTCGGCCTGCGGGAACGCCTGGTCTTCCAGCAGCGTTTCGCCGTGGCCCAGCACCTGCCACAGGGCATGGCTGGCGTGCGGGGTGATCGGGTTCAGCAGCAGCACCACGGCCTGCAGGGCCTCCTGGCGCACCGCACGGCCCTGCGCGCTGGCGTCGTCGAACTTGGCCAGTGCGTTCATCAGTTCCATCACCGCCGCGATGGCGGTGTTGAAGCTGTGGCGGCGGCCGTAGTCGTCACCAACCTTGCCGATGGTTTCGTGGGTCTTGCGGCGCAGCGCCTTCTGGTTGGCATCCAGCGCCGCCACGTCCAGGGCCGGTGCCACGCCCTCTTCGGCGTGCTTGTGCACCTGGGTCCACAAGCGGCGCAGGAAGCGGGCCATGCCGTCCACGCCGGCTTCGTTCCACTCCAGCGACTGTTCCGGCGGTGCGGCGAACATCGAGAACAGGCGCACGGTGTCGGCGCCGTACTTGCCGACCATGGCCTGCGGGTCCACGCCGTTGTTCTTCGACTTGGACATCTTCTCGGTGCCACCCACCACCACCGGCTGGCCATCGGCCACCAGGGTGGCGCCGGTGATGCGGCCGCGCTCATCGCGCTGCACGTCCACGTCGGCCGGGTTGATCCAGTCCTTCGAGCCGTCCGGGTTCGGGCGGTAATAGGTTTCGGCGATCACCATGCCCTGGCACAGCAGATTGCGCGCCGGTTCATTGCTGTCGACCATGCGCGCGTCGCGCAGCAGCTTGTGGTAGAAGCGGAAGTACATCAGGTGCAGGATCGCGTGCTCGATGCCGCCGATGTACTGGTCCACCGGCAGCCAGTAGTTGCCGCGCTTGTCCACCGCATCTCGCGCACCCGGCGAGGTGTAGCGGGCGTAGTACCAGCTCGATTCCATGAAGGTATCGAAGGTGTCGGTTTCGCGCTCGGCCGCGCCGCCGCAGTCCGGGCAGGTGGTCTTGCGCCATTCCGGGTCGGTCTTGATCGGCGAACCGGTACCCGAGAACGCCACGTCTTCGGGCAGCACCACCGGCAGCTGCTCTTCCGGCACCGGCACCGCGCCACACTTGTCGCAGTAGATGACCGGAATCGGGCAGCCCCAGTAACGCTGGCGGCTGACACCCCAGTCGCGCAGGCGGTAGTTCACGCGGCGCTGGCCCTGGGCCTTGCGCTCGAACCGTTCGGCCAGGGCTTCAAAGGCGCCCTGGAAGTCCAGGCCGTCGAATTCGGCCGAGTTGACCAGTTCAGTCTGCCGGCTCTTGTCGCTGTACCAGTCCTGCCAGCGGGTGGCGTCCCAGGTGCGCTCGTCGTCGTTGCGCGCATCCTTCAGCGCGATGACCTGCACGATCGGCAGGCCGTACTTGTTGGCCACCTCGTTGTCGCGCTGGTCGTGGCCGGGAACGGCCATCACCGCGCCGGTGCCGTAGCCCATCAGCACGAAATTGGCCACCCACACCGGCACCTGTTCGCCGGTGACCGGATGGATCGCGCGCAGGCCGGTATCCATGCCGCGCTTTTCCTGGGTTTCCAGCTCGGCCTCGGTCACCCCACCCTGCTTCAGCTCGGCCAGCAGCGCGGCCAGCGCCGGGTTGCTCTTGGCCGCATGCAGGGCCAGCGGGTGTTCGGCGGCGATCGACACGAAGGTCACGCCCATCACGGTGTCCGGACGGGTGGTGAATACGCGCAGCGGGTCCAGCGCGCTGCCATCGGCATCGCGCACGTCGAACTGGATTTCCAGGCCTTCGGAACGGCCGATCCAGTTGCGCTGCATGGTCTTGACCGATTCCGGCCAGCCGTCCAGTTCATCCAGGCCGTCCAGCAGCTCCTGGGCGTAATCGGTGATGCGCAGGAACCACTGCGGGATCTCGCGCTTTTCCACCAGCGCGCCCGAACGCCAGCCGCGGCCGTCGATCACCTGCTCGTTGGCCAGCACGGTCTGGTCCACCGGGTCCCAGTTCACCACCGAGTTGCGGCGGTAGGCCAGGCCCTTGCGCATCAGGCGGGTGAACATGCGCTGCTCGTGGACGTAGTAGTCCGGGCGGCAGGTGGCGAACTCGCGCGACCAGTCGATGGCATAGCCCAGCGATTTCAGCTGGCTGCGCATGTGGTCGATGTTCTTGTAGGTCCACGCCGCCGGCGCGGTCTTGTTCTTGATGGCCGCGTTTTCCGCCGGCAGGCCGAACGCGTCCCAGCCCATCGGCTGCAGCACGTTGTGGCCGGTCATGCGCTTGTAGCGGCTGATCACGTCGCCAATGGTGTAGTTGCGCACGTGGCCCATGTGCAGCGCACCGGACGGGTACGGAAGCATCGACAGGCAGTAGTACTTCGGCTTGTCCGAGGTCTCGCTGACCTCGAAGGCACGGGTGGCGTCCCAGTACTGCTGGGCGGCGGATTCAACCTGCTGCGGGTCGTAGGCGATGGGTTCAGCGCTGGTCATGGAACACGCGGATGCGGCGGCAAAGCGGTACAGCGTACCGCAGTGCGGCAAACGTCTCCAATCCCGCCCATCGCGGGCAGTCTCAGCGCCCCCGCGACAGGGGCAGCGCCAGCGCCAGCCAGACCGCCCAGCAGGCAAACGCCAGGCGCTGCGCGAAAGGCGCCGGCAGCACCCCCTGCAGGCCAAAGGCGGCTACCGCCGCGGCAATGCCGACCACCAGCGCCAGCACGCCCGGCGCCCGTGCACCGGGGTCACGCAGGCGGCTGGCCCCCAGCATGCAGGTGCCGGCCGCGAACCCCAGCACCCAGACCATCCAGGCGCTGGCGTGCAACTGGCTGGCGCCGCCATGCAGATCCTCCAGGTCCAGCGGCAGCACGCCCATGGCCGCGAAGGCCAGCCCGGCCAGCAGCAGCATCTGGCTGCCCACCCGGCCCGCCCAGCCTTCGGTGGCCGGCAGTCGCCGGCGCAGGCGCTCGGCCACCACCATCGCCAGCATGCCCGGCGCCACGAAGCCCAGTAGGTTGAACGCCCAGGCATGCGGCACCCCGTGCGCGCCAAGCAGGGCGACCGGGTGCACCGCCTGCGCATAGCCGGCCAGGCCGACGCCGAAGCCGACCACCGCGGCAATGAACAGCAGCGCTGCGCACAGCCCCAGCCAACGATCAATCCGGACCCACGACATGGTGCCTACCCGTACGACGGAAGAAGCACCCATTGTCGCGGCCGGCACGCGGGGCGCCAACCCAAGACGTGAGGAAAGGGTTGAGACCGTCATCGATCGACACCATAGAATCGGTCTCCTGTTGCCGAACGATGTGCCCCCATGACCGAGACGACCTACGTATTCGACGCCACGACCGCGACCTTCGAGGCCGAAGTCCTGCAGAAGTCGCTGCAGACGCCGGTGCTGGTCGATTTCTGGGCCACCTGGTGCGGCCCGTGCAAGACCCTGGGGCCGATGCTGGAAAAGCTGGCCGCCGAGTACAACGGCGCCTTCGAGCTGGCCAAGGTGGACGTGGATGCCGAGCAGCAGATCGCCGCGGCCTTCCAGATCCGCTCGGTGCCCACTGTGTTCCTGGTCAAGGGCGGCCAGCTGGTGGACGGCTTCCCGGGTGCCATTCCGGAAGGCCAGTTGCGCGAATTCCTGGCCCAGCACGGCATCGTGCCGGCCGATGTTGGCGATACCAGCAGCGAAGAAGAGGCACCGCTGGACCCGCAGGGCCAGGTGGACGTGCTGCGTGCGCAGATCGCCGCCGAGCCGGACAAGGACGAACTGAAGCTGGACCTGGCGTTGGCCCTGCTGCAGATCGGCGGGGTGGACGAAGCAGGCAAGCTGATCGACGCCCTGCCGGCCAACCTGGCCACCGATGACCGCGCCGTGCGTGGCCGCGCCCGCCTGGCCTTCGCCACCGCACTGAAGGATGCGCCGGCCTCCGATGCGCTGGACGCGCGCATTGCCGCCGATGGCAAGGACCTGCAGGCGCGCCATCTGCGCGGCGTACAGCTGCTGCTGGGCGGCCACGACGAAGCGGCGCTGGAACAGTTCCTGGAAATGCTGCGCATCGACCGCAGCTATGACGACAACCTGCCGCGCCGCACGCTGATCGACGCCTTCAACGTCATCGCCGACGAGGACCTGGTGGGCCGCTACCGTCGCAAGATGGCGTCGCTGCTGTTCTGAGGCCGCTGTTTTCGTTCAGGATTCGAGTCACACGCCGGGCAATAATGTGATGCCGGCCGCACTTTTGCGCGACCGGCATCCATTCCGGGGGGAATAAGTCAGGGCCATGGGGTCTGCACGCTGGCCCCCGCATTGCCGGGACTGCATGCCGTGACCGTTGGGATCTCGTCTGTCGTTGTGCGCGTGTTCGCCGCGCTGCTTGCCGCCGCCACCCTGCTGCCCGCCAGCGCAGGCGCACAGGATTGGACCTACCGGGTGCGCCCCGGTGACACCCTGTGGGACCTGGGCGGCGTGTACCTGAAACCCAGCGTGCCCTGGCAGCAGTTGCAGCAGCACAACCGCATCGACAACCCCTACCGCCTGCCCCCGGGCCAGCCGCTGCGCTTCCCGATCGGCTGGCTGCGGGTGGAACCGGCGCCGGCGCGGGTACTGGCCGTGCGCGGCCCGGTGCAGCTGGCCGCCGGCACTGGCGCCGCCACCCGCGCACTGCAGGCCGGTGAGAACCTGCATATCGGCGATGTGGTGCAGACCGGCGCCGATGCCAGCCTGACCCTGGAATTCGCCGATGCCTCGCGCCTGCAGCTGCGCGAACACTCGCGGCTGCGGCTGGACCAGCTCAGCCGCTACGGCCGTACCGGCATGGTCGACACCCGAATGCGCCTGCAGCAGGGCCGTGCCAGCAACCGCGTCACCCCCGCACGCGGCCCGGCATCGCGCTACATCATCGATGCACCCACCGCGACCAGCAGCGTGCGCGGCACCGTGTTCCGGGTCAGCGCCGGCCAGGCCGGACAGCCGGCCGCCACCGAAGTGCTGGAAGGCAAGGTGCAGGTCGGCAATCAGCGCGGCCAGCAACTGGTGCACCCCGGCCAGGCCAGCATGGCGCCAGATCTGGATGCGGCGCCGATGGCGGTGTCGGCACTGCTGCCCGCCCCGTCCTTGGCTGCAGAAACGTTGCAGCGCCCTGGTCTGCCGCTGCAGCTGCACTGGCAGCCGGTGGACGGCGCCGACCACTACCGCATTGAAGTGGTGCAGGCGGCGATGGCCGAGATTCTGCTGTTCGCCACGACCACGACCGACACGCGGCTGACCATTGCCGCGCTGCCGCCCGGCCAGCACCGCCTGCTGCTGCGCGCCGTCGATGCGCAGGGCGTGGAAGGCCTGGACGCCAGCACCGATTTCAGCCTGGACGACCAGCCGCCACCGCCGCTGACGGTCGCGCCGCTGCACGGACAGGACGTCAACAGCGACCGCCCGCGATTCCGCTGGACCCGGGCCCCGGGCGCGCAGGCCAGCGTGCTGCAGATCGCCAGCGAACCGCAGTTCCTGTCGCCCCTGCAGGAGCAGGCCACCACCGGCACCGATCTGCGCCTGCGCCAGCCGTTGCCGCCGGGCCAGTATTTCTGGCGCGTGGCCTCGCGCGACGGCCAGGGCCGGCAAGGGCCGTACGGGGACGCGCTGCCCCTGCAGCTGACCGACCTGCCGGTGGACCCGGCCCTGCAGCCGCCGGAAGCGGACGGCAAGGCGCTGACCCTGCGCTGGCAACCGGGCAGCGCGGGCCAGACATACCGCGTGCAGGTTTCCCGCGATGGTGCATTCGAGGCACCATGGCTGGACCAGACCGTCGAGCAGCCCCAGGTGAGTTTCAAGCGCCCTTGGCACGGCACCCTGCACGTGCGCGTGCAGTACATCGATGATGACGGCCACGCCGGCCCGTTCTCGCCCGCGCAGCAGGTCAGCCTGCCGTGCCGGCTGTGCTACGCCGCCGGCGGCGGTGCCGCCCTGCTCTGGTTGCTGCTGTGAGGCGCTCGCCGCTGCCCTGGTCGCGGCGGCTGATGCTGGCCGTGCTGGCCTTCGTTGCCACCGCCGTGGCCAGCCACGGGCAGTGGCTGTGGCGGCAGGACGAAGCGGCCTATGACCTGATGGTCGGCGACTGGACCTATCGGCCCGACCCCAGCGTGCTGGTGGTGGCCATCGACGAGGACAGTCTGGCGCGCATCGGCCAGTGGCCGTGGCCGCGTTCGGTGCACGCACGCCTGCTTGACCGCCTGACCGATGCCGGTGCCGAACGCGTGGCGCTGGACCTGATGCTGACCGAGCCCGACCGCCGCGACAGTCGCCAGGATGCCGAGCTGGCCGCCGCCATCCGCCGCAATGGTCGCGTGGTGCTGCCGGTGCTGGCGGCACCCGCCGCCGGCGACCGCATGGCCGAAGAGCTGCTGCCCATTCCGCTCATTGCCGACAGCGCTGCAGCGCTGGGCCATAGCGACGTGGAAGTGGATGGCGACGGCGTGGCCCGCGGGGTGTACCTGCATGCGGGCATCGGCCAACCGCATTGGCCGGCGCTGGGGCTGGCCCTGGCCGACCTGCCGGTGCACGCCTCGCGCGGGCTGCCCGACCCCGACCCGGCGCTGGAATCGCCGTACCAGTGGCGCCGCGATGATTACGTGCGCGTGCGCTACGCCGGCCCGCCGGAGCAGTTGCCGCAGGTGTCCTATGCCGATGTACTGGATGGCCAGGTGGATGCCGCACTGCTGCGCGACCGCCGCATCGTGGTCGGCATGACCGCCAGTGGCATTGCCCCGCGGCTGCTGACCCCCACCACGCGCGAGTACTGGATGAGCGGCAGCGAATACCAGGCCAACATTGCTTCGATGCTGCTGCAGGGCAAGCAGATCCAGGTGGTTCCGCCGCTGCTGCAGGACCTGCTGGCGGGTCTGCTGGCCGCGCTGTGCGTACTGCTGCTGGGCCTGCGCCTGCCCTGGCTGGCCGCCCTGTGTTCGCTGCCGATGGGCCTGGCCACCAGCTGGCTGCTGCTGCGCACGGCCAGCCTGTGGTGGGCCCCGGCCGCAGCCACCTTCGGCATCCTGATGGTGCTGCTGGTATGGGCAGTCTGGCGCATTTCCGCCTGGCACCGACAGGCCAACCGCGATGCCCTGACCGGGCTGGGCAACCGCCTGCGCTTCGAACAATCGCTTCAACAGGAATGCGACGCCGCACGGCGCAGCGGGAAGCCACTAAGCCTGGCGCTGATCGACGTGGATCATTTCAAGCGGCACAACGACCGCCACGGCCACCAGCTGGGCGACCGCGTACTGCGCGACGTGGCCGCGCTGATCGCCGCCCATGCGCGACGCCCGCGCGACATGGCCGCCCGCTATGGCGGCGACGAATTCGCGATGGTGCTGCCCGACACACCGGGCAGCGGCGCACGCCAGGTGATCGAAGACCTGATTGCCGACGTACGCGCCCTGCCCGCGCCGGCAGCGGGCGACGACAGCCGCATTACCCTCACCATCGGGGTCTATACGCGGGTACCGGACAGCCAGCTGCACCCGCACCATTTCGTCGAAGGCGCTGACGCCGCCCTTTACCGCGCCAAGGCCAACGGCCGCGACGGCTACGCCATGGACGGCGCCTGACCCCAACCCCGCCCGGCGCTCGTAGCGTCGAGCTTGCTCGACTGCTCTGCGCGCGATGCCGGCGATAAACAGTCGAGCAAGCTCGACTCTACGAAAGCGACCGGCGGCACCACGCGTGGGGGTAATGCCCCAGCGCGCTTGCCAGCCCCGCCCGGACCGGATTGCCCATGACATACATGGCCTGCTGGCGTACATCGCGCTCGTTCCGGATCCAATGCTCGTAGTAGCCACGCTGCCACACCGCTGTGCCGCTCCCGGCAGTATGCGCATTGAGCGCAATCGCAGCGCGTGACTTCAGCGACTGCACACAACGCCCCAATGTGCCGCTCCGCAACTGGATGACCCAATGGAAGTGGTCAGGCATGATCACCCAGGCACAGGAGCGCGTCAGCCCCAGCCGATCGCTGTTTTGCAATGCCTCTTCCAGCAAGGCCGCGCAGGCAGGATCTGCGAACAGGCGCCGCCGCCCCGCCACTACGCTGGTGATGACATAGAACTGACCGATGGCGGAGCTGCGATGTCGCAGGAGTGCTTGGCTGGGCATGACCCAGCTTGACCGGGGTGCCGAGCTGTTGATGTCGGGCGATCCTGATTCTGCCGTCCGTAGAGTCGAGCTTGCTCGACTGGCTTTTCCCGACAGGGAATGCAAAGCCGTCGAGCAAGCTCGACGCTACCAGAGCAAAGTCAAATGCAAAGCCGTCGAGCAAGCTCGACGCTACCGAAGCAGGTCATATGCCTCAGCCGTGGAGCACGCGCAGCGAATGACCATCCGGCCCGACCCGGCATGCCCCGGGGTTCAACATACGGTGGCGAATGGTTAGACTCGAGGCCTCGCCCCCTGCCCCGCACCCGCATGAAAGCCAGCACCTTCCGTCTCGGCATCAACCTGTGGCCGCCGTTCCTGTTCACCGGCATCCATGTCACCCGCATCACTGCCGACTACCGGCAGATCGACGTCGAGCTGCGCATGCGCCCGTGGAACCGCAACTACGTGGGCACCCACTTCGGCGGCAGCCTGTTCGCCATGACCGACCCGTTCTGGATGCTGGGCCTGCTGCATACGCTGGGCCGCGACTACTACGTCTGGGACCGCGCCGGCGCCATCGAATTCCTCAAGCCCGGTCGCGGCACCGTGCGCACCCACTTCCACATCGATGATGCGGTGCTGGACGAACTGCGCGCCGAGGCGGCCGACGGCGAGAAAGTGCTGCGCTGGTTCAGCAACGACGTGGTCGACGCATCGGGCGAGGTCGTGGCGCGCGTGCGCAAGCAGGTCTACGTGCGGCTGAAGCCGCAGGCACGCGGCGGCTGATCCGCCACGTCGGCAGCTACAGCGGCACCGACAGCATGGTCGTCAGCTCGCCGGTCGCATCGCGCTGGCGGCGCGCCACCTGCAGGTGGCGGCCATCGGCCGACAGCGTGGGCACCCGGCTGGGCGAACGCCATTGCGCCGGCAGCCGTGCCAGCGCCTGTGCCGGGGCATCGGGCTGCCGCCGCAGCCATCGCTGCGCCCCCAGCAGGCGCACCAGCGCCGCGCTGTCCTGGCTGCGCGCGGCGTAGTCCTGATACGCCGGGCCGCTGATGCTGGCCAACGTGCAGCCGATCCAATTGGCCACGCAGCGGACGTCCCACGGCTGTTCCCAGCTGCGCTGCGCCGGCGCGTCCTCGGCCAAGGTGCGTTCGGCAGCAGCACCGCAGGCCCAGGCGAAGTTCTGCGCGATGCGCGCGCGGGTCTGGCTGCGGTCCAGCATCAGCACGTTGGCGCCCTGCCGCAGCGACGCATCGATGGCCCGTTCGTTCAGTGCGAACTCGCCCTGCATCGCGCGGCACAGGCTCTGTTCGTCGCTCGCCAGGGGCTGCAGCGCCGTTTCGCAGACCGCTGGCAGCGCGTGGTCAGCCGGCAGTTCCACCAGCATATCGGCCAGCAACTGCGCGTTCACCTGCACGCTCGCGGCGCCGATCATGCTGTCCACAAGCGTGCCGCCACGGTGCATCAGGCGCCTGCCCAGCTGCAGCGAGCGACAACTGCCGGCCAACGCTGCCGCCGTATCGCCCTGCACGAAAGCCAGCGCATGTGCGCTGGTGCCCTCCATCAGCAGCTGATAGCGTGGCACCGGCATCAGCAGCGGGTCATCCAGCCCCAGGAACGGGGAATCGAAACGATCAAAGTCGGCCAGTTGTTGCTGCCGTGCATGCAGGCCGCCGTGGCCGGCATGGCCGTCGATGAAGCGCTGCGGATCGGCGCGCACGCGCGCCAGGCAATCCGGTATGCGCGACCCACAGGTGACTCCCACCTGCGCCTTCACCTGCGGCTGGGTGCCTTCCAGCAGGGAATCGGTCATGCCCGGCTCCGGCCCGGCCCGCCATCGCGCTACGTCCTTCAGCAAGGCCTGCTCGCGCTGCGCCGCATCCAGATCGTCGAACGGCAGCGTCCACAGCAGGGCAAAGCCGTTGCGCCCGGGCAGGGGCTGCACATCTTCCAGCAGGCGCACCTGCGCGCGCTGCTCGGCCGACAGCGGCCAGAACCGCGCCGCCAGCCACACCGCCACCACCAGCCCCAGCAGGGCCAGCAGGCTCCAACCGATTCCGCGCAGAATCCTCAACACAGCATCCCTGCCCTGTAGCCCGCCATCGTGATCGGGCAGCGTAATCGACAGGCTGCGACCGCTACAATGCGCCCATGTCGCTCGAAGCCCCCGCCCTGGTTCCCCGCCCCTCCCTGCAGCGCCTGTTCCTGACCGGCCTGCTGACCCTGTTGCCGATCTGGCTGACCTGGGTCGTGGTGAAGTTCGTGTTCGTGCTGCTGTCGGGTATTTCCAGCCCGCTGGTGGTGCCGCTGTCCGAACAGATCGCCACCAACTTCCCGCACTACCTGGGCTGGGTACGCGCCGAATGGATCCAGAACACCATCGCCCTGCTGGCCACCCTGCTGGTGATCCTGGCGGTGGGCGTTGCCAGCCGCCGCGTTGTCGGCCAGCGCCTGCTGCGCTGGGTGGGCGCGGTGATCAAGCGCATTCCGCTGGCCAGCATCATCTACGACAGCGCCAAGAAGCTGCTGGACATGCTGCAGACCGAACCGGGCAGCACCCAGCGCGTGGTGCTGATCGACTTCCCGCACCGTGACATGAAATCGGTCGGCCTGGTCACCCGGGTCATCAAGGAACAGGGCAGCGACCGCGAACTGGCCGCGGTATACGTGCCGACCACGCCGAACCCGACCTCGGGCTATCTGGAAATCGTGCCGGTGGAACTGCTGACCCCGACCGACTGGACCGTGGACCAGGCGATGAGCTTCATCATCTCCGGCGGTGCAGTGGCCCCGGCCAGCGTGCCGTTCACCCGCGCCGGCGAACGCGCCGAGTGAGTGAGCCGGCGCAGCCCACCCCGCATGCACGGCCGCTGCAGGACCGCGCGGTCCTGCTGTTCATCGTGCTGGCCACGTTCTTCTGCGGCAACGCGGTGCTGGCCGAACTGATCGGGGTGAAGATCTTCGCGCTGGAAGACACGCTGGGCATCAACCCGCTGAACTGGAACCTGTTCGGCCAGACCGGCTCGCTCAGTTTCACCGCCGGTACGCTGCTGTGGCCGGTGGTGTTCATCATGACCGACACCATCAACGAGTTCTTCGGCAAGCGCGGCGTGCGCTTCATCTCGTGGCTGGCGGTGGTGCTGATCGCCTACGGCTTCCTGTTTGCCTTTGCCGCCATCTCGCTGGCCCCGGCCAGCTGGTGGGTCACCTCGATGAACGCCCATGGCGTGCCGGACTACCAGGCCGCCTTCGCGGCGGTGTTCGGCCAGGGCATGTGGACCATTGCCGGCTCGCTGGTGGCCTTCCTGGTTGGCCAGCTGATCGACGTGGCCGTGTTCCACCGCATCCGCCGGGCCACCGGCGAACGCCATGTGTGGCTGCGCGCCACCGGCTCCACGGCGGTGTCGCAGCTGGTGGACAGCTTCGTGGTCATCTGGATCGCCTTCGTGCTGGGCCCGCAGCATTGGCCCACGTCGTTGTTCCTGGCGGTCAGCAGCGTCAACTACGTCTACAAGATGGGCTTTGCGATCGCCCTCATTCCCCTGCTGTACCTGATGCGCCGCGCCATCACCCGCTACCTGGGGCCGCAGCGCGCGGCCGATCTGCGTGCCGCGGCCGCGGCTGACTGAATACCCAGCGCCGGCAAGCTGACTGCGGCTTCACGCTGGCCGTACGCGCGCGGATCGTGCAAGCTCCACGGTCTGTGTTCCACGGAAGCTCCTGATGCCGTATTCCCCCCGCGTCCTGGCCGCCGCCATCGCTGCGTTGTTCCTGTTCAGTGCCGTACCGTCGGCCGAAGCAGCGAAGAAGAAGGCCAGCCGCCCCGCCGCCGCGCAGAGCCGCCAGGCCGCCAAGCCCAAGGCCAAGCCGCGCGCCGCCCCGCGCCGCGCTGCGCCGCGCCCCACCGCCCCGGCCCGCGCCGTACCGCGCGCCGTGCAGCTGGAGCGCCTGTACGACGAATACTGGGATGCCTCGATGCGGTTGAACCCGCTGCAGGCCACCTTCCAGGGCGAAACCCGCTACAACGACCAGCTGCCCAACATCCTGTCGGCCGCCTGGCGCCAGCAATCGCACGATTTCACCTTGGAATGGCTGGGCAAGGTGGAAAAGGTCGGCAGTGACGGCCTGCAGGGCCAGGACCTGCTCAGCTACCAGATCTTCGTGCGCGACGCGCGCGCCACGCTGGACGCCGAACGCTACCCCAGCTGGATGATGCCGATCAGCCAGTACTACAACATCGGCAGCATCATGGCGATCCTCGGTGCCGGTGCCGGCGCCCAGCCCTTCAACACCGTGCAGGACTACGACACCTGGTCGCGCCGTTCGCTGGGCATTCCCCCGCTGTTCGACCAGGCCATCGACAACATGCGCCAGGGCATGAAGGCCGGCGTGGTGCAGCCACGCGACCTGATGGAAAAGGTGCTGCCGCAGCTGGATGCAGTGATCAAGCCGACCGCAGAGGAAAGCATCTTCTGGTCGCCCATCCGCACCATGCCCGACAGCATTGCCGCCGACGACAAGGCGCGAATCAGCGCCGAGTACAAGCGCATGATCGAACTGCGCATCATGCCGGCCTACCGCGCACTGCGTGGCTTCATCGCCACCGAATACCTGCCGGCCACCCGCGAAAGCACCGGCCTGGGCGCGCTGCCCGACGGCCAGGCCTGGTACGCCAACCTGATCGTGCAGACTACCGCCAGCGACCAGACCGCCGCGCAGCTGCACGCTCTGGGCGAACAGCGTGTGCAGGAACTGCAGGCGCAGATCGCCGCGGTGATGAAGGAAAACAAGCTGCGTGGTTCGCAGGCCAAGCTGCTGAAGAGCATGCGCAGCGACCGCCAGTTCCAGTACGTGAACGCCGACGACCTGCTGAACCGCTACCGCCAGGTGCAGCAGCAGGTGTCCACGCGCCTGCCGCAGGTGCTGGATACGCTGCCCAAGGCCGGGCTGGAGATCCGCGCGGTCGATCCGGAACGCGCCCTGGCTGCCGCCGCAGCCGCCTACCAGCCTTCGCCGGCCGGACAGCCGGGCGTGCTGTACGTGAACACCCGCGACCTGCCCAGCCGCAAGCGCTGGAGCGTGCCGGTGCAGTACCTGCACGAAGCCATTCCCGGCCACCACGTGCAGCTGGGCCTGCAGCAGGAACTGGCCAAGCTGCCGCGCTTCCGCCGCCAGGGCGGCGATGTGGCCTTCGTTGAAGGCTGGGGCCTGTATGCCGAAACCCTGGGCGATGAGCTGGGCGCCTACAACGATCCCTACGACCGCATCGGCTACCTGTACTCGCGCCTGCTGCGCGCCACCCGCGTGGTGGCCGACACCGGCGTGCACGCGCAGGGCTGGAGCAAGCAGCAGGCGGTCAGCTACCTGCAGAAGAATGCAGACATGAGCGCCGACGATGCCAGCGCCGAAGTGGAGCGGATCATGGCCCAGCCCGGCCAGGCCCTGTCCAACGTGGCCGGCCTGACCACCATCGTCGCCCTGCGGGACAGGGCCCGCGCGCAGCAGGGCGCAGCGTTCGACCTGCGCCGCTTCCATGCCGAACTGCTGAAGGACGGCTCGATGCCGCTGGATGTATTGGGCCGCAAGATGGACCGCTGGATGGCCCAGCCCGCCGCAGCGGCCACGCCATGAGCGGGGCCGGCGCACTGCTGGGCATCCACCATGCGGCGCTGATCTGCAGCGACTACGCGCGCTCGAAGGAGTTCTACGTGCGCGTGCTGGGCCTGCGCGTGCTGGCGGAAAACCACCGCCCCGCGCGCGATTCATGGAAGCTGGACCTGGCCCTGCCCGACGGTGGGCAGCTGGAACTGTTCTCCTTCCCCGCCCCACCGCCGCGGCCCAGCCGGCCCGAAGCACAGGGCCTGCGCCACCTGGCCTTCCGGGTGGCCGCACTGGAACCGTTCATCCAGCGCCTGGCCGACCACGGCGTGGCCTGCGAACCGATCCGCGTGGACGAATACACCGGCGCCCGCTTCACCTTCTTCGCCGACCCCGACGGCCTGCCACTGGAACTGTACGAAGTCGTCTGAGCCGGGGTCGGATCCCTTTCCACAGGAAAGGGCTCTGACCCCATGCGCGCGATTCCCGACGGGGTCGGATCCCGTTGCGCAGCAACCGGATCCGACCCCGTGCCGTTCCGACAG
>NZ_JACVUD010000092.1:0-17369 GCF_016624905.1 Stenotrophomonas sp. S49
CGCCGGCGCCCCGCCCCCCCCCCCCCGGGGGCGGGGGGGGCGCCCCCCCCCCCCCGGCGACACGTCTTACCGCACGTCGCGCAGTTCCCAATGGTGGCCGGCCAGCAGGCGCAGGCGCTGCTTGAACACATCGCTGTCGATGCGGGTGGTGGCCACCAGGTTGATGCGCAGGTCCTTCTGTTCGCCGGTCACGGTGGCGTCCGGGTCGGTCACGCCCCACTGCGGTTCCACCGCATCGGGATCCGGCTGCTTGGCCTTCCAGCGTTCGAACAGGGTGCCCGTGCGCAGCGCGTCCTGCAGTTCTTCGGCGAAACCGCCGGCGCTCTGCGAATGGAAGGACAGGTCGGGGTCGTTGCCGCGGGCCTTGGATGGGTCGGGCAGGCTGATGTGGTACTGCGCAGGCATGAGGGTTCTCCTTCAGAGGTGGCAAGGCTGGCACAGCAGCGGTGCAATGCGCGTGTAGGCGCGCCCCGTCAATCGAAGGCGTGCGGGCCGTCGGCAAAGCCCACCGTCACCGCGCCCTTGCCCACGTTCACCATGCCGGTCAGGCTCATCACCGCTTCGTACACGGCCACGCCGTGCGCGGCACAGGTTTCCTTCAGCGCCGCATAGCCGGGCAGGGCACGCAGTTCGTCCAGTTCACCGCCGTAGCTCACGCAGACCGTGGGGGTCATCAGGCCGGCACGCACGCGCTTGCCGACTACGCCGAACAGCTTCTGCACCGCGTTGTCGAAGCCCTTGATCTTGGCCACCGGGCCGGTTTCGCCGCGGTAACCGTGCAGCACCGGCTTGATGTCCAGCGCGCTGCCCAGTGCGGCGCTGATCAGGCCCACGCTGCGGTCGCCCTTGTGCCGGGCACGCGCGCGCATGTAGTACAGGTCGCGGGTGACCATGTAGCCATGCACGTTGCCAGCCAGGGCTTCCAGCCGTTCGCGGATCTGCTGCACGCTGGCGCCGCTGTCGCGCAGGCGCACCGCTTCGATGGCGGTGACCGCCTGCGCGGCGAACAGGTTCTGGGTGTCCAGCACGCGCAGCGCGAAGGGCGAATTGAAGCCCGCGGCCTGCCGCACCGGCTTGTAGTCGTTGAGGATGGCGAAGCTGGCCTGCAGCGCGTTGTCGTGGATCGGGCTGCGGGTCTTGGTGATGGTCATGCAGAACACGTGGTCGTAATCGATCACCAGCTGCTGCAGGAACAGATCGCGGATCTGGTTCACGCTGAAGGGAATGGTTTCCGCTTCGGCCCCGTGTTCGGCCACGTGTGCGTGCAGGAAGCTGAGCGTGGCCTGCTCATCACGGTGGTCGGCCAGTACCGCTTCGCCAATGCGAACAGTGATCGGCAGCAGCACGATGTTGTGCGCGGCAATGAAGTCCTGCGGCAGGTCGCAGGCCGAATCGACGACGATTCCGATGCGCATCCGGCTCCCCCTCCAGGGCGGTTGTAGGTTCGGAAAGTGTGAAAACTATCTCAAAACCAAGCCGGGTGCGCGAGGGAATTACGCCATGCCTGTTCAGCGATTGCGCTGTACCGCCACTGGAAGCGTTATCACGTGCTGCCATTCCGGTTGCTGCAGCAGGCCGGGGTCGGCCAGCACCGCAGCCATCATCGGGTGCGCGTCGTTGCCCCAGAACAGTTCGCCGTCGATGGACAGGGTCGGCACGCCGAACACGCCGGCGTCGATGGCCGCGTCGGTGTTGCGGCGCAGCTGTTCCTTGATGGCCGGGTCGGCCAGAGCGGCTTCTACGTCATCCACGCCCAGCCGCTGCGCCGGTTCGCGCAGGGCCTGGGCGCTGTCGGCGCTGTTGCCGTCGCGCCAGATCCAGTCGAACAGCACATCCACCGCCTGCGCACTGCCGCCGGCGGCCAGGCACAGGCGCAGCACGGCCAGCGGGTTGAACGGATGCCCCGGCGGAAAGCGCAGCGGCGTGCCTTCGGCCTGTGCGGTCCACAGCAGCTGGCGGTAGATGAAGCGGCGTTTGGCCGGAATCTCGGCCGGCCCCAGGTTGCCCAGGTGGTGCAGGATCGCGCCGAAGGCGATCGGCACCGGTTGGATGCGGGTGAACTGCGGCAACTGCTTCAGCTTCTGCCAATGCAGGTAGGAATAGGGCGAAACGAAGTCGAAGTACCAGCGCAGGGTGGCCATCGGTGTTATCTCGGTCGGTCAGGGCTGGGTGGCGCGCTGCAGGTAGCGGTCACGCAGTTCGGTCTGGCGCGAGCGCATGGGCATGGCGCGACCGCCCAGCCAGACCTGTTCGGCATAGTGGGCCACATCCAGCGGGTCGCCTTCCCACAGCACCAGGTCGGCGCGCTTGCCCGGTTCGATGCTGCCGATCTGGTCGGCCACGCCCAGCACCTGCGCCGGCACCCGGGTCAGGCCGGCCAGGCCATCGGCCCAGGGCAGGCCGTTGGCCACCGCATTGCCGGCCAGCTGGCGCATCTTGCGCGCGTTGTGCGACGCGTCTTCGCGCTGGGCGAAGGCCACCGGCACGCCGGCCCGCTGCAGCCGCGCGGCGTTTTCCAGGCTGGCGCCGATCTGGTCGAAGGTGCTGGGCAGGTTGCCCAGCGCATCCACGAACACCGGCACCTGCGCAGCGGCCAGCTCCGGCGCCAGCTGCCAGGCTTCGGCGCCGCCGGCAATGGCGATCTTCACCTTCTCGCGCGCGGCCCAGCGCAGCAACTGGCGGATGTCGGCGGCGCGGTCCACCTCCACCACGATGCGGCCCTGGCCCCCCAGGTAGCGCGCCAGCGTGCGCCGCCCGGCCGGGGTCAGCAGCGCATGCGGCGAATCGGCCGGAACCTGGCCGCGGGCCTCGTCCACCATCTGCTGCAGCAGCATCCACTGGGCGGCACGTGACTGCCCGGTCAGTTCCGCAGCCGCCGCCCCCAGGCGCAGGTACAAGGCACGTGGGCCGATCGGATCGGCGCTGCCGTCCAACCGCACCACGCCGCCCTGGCCGGCCACGAAGCCGCCGCCGGTATGCGCGCCCAGCGCGGTGAAGCCGATGCCATCCAGGCGTGCCACCGGCACCAGCACCGAGGCCGGGTTGTAGGCCAGGGTGACGTCGAATTCCGGGCGCAGCGGCTGCTCGCCGATCTTCAGCGTGCTGTCCACCGTGCTCGATTCACCGGACACTTCTTCAATGCCGATCTCGGTGATGCCACCGAACAGGGCCGGGGTCAGCGGGCGGCCATTGGCCTCCACCACCGTTACCCCGGCCGGTGCGGCCAGGCCCGGCCCCACCGCGCGGATCAGCCCGCCCTGCACCAGCACGTCGCTGTTCTGCAGGCTGCCGCGCGCGCCGGCGGTATGCACCGTGGCATTGCGCACCAGCAGGTCCTGCGCCTGTGCGGATCCGCAGAGGCAAACCAGCGCCATGACAGTAGAGCCGAGCCATGCCCGGCGACGCGTGTTCAACATGCCCATCAGCGCACCTCCTGGCCAAGCTGGAAATCAGAACGCGGCGTGGCCGCGGGCACGCTGCGGTCATACAAGCGCCGCCCGTCGATGAATACCTGTTCGGCCAGGGCATAGGAACTGAACGGGTTGCCATTCCACACCACCACGTCGGCCATCTTGCCGGCCTCCAGGGTGCCGGTCTGGCCCTCGATGCCCAGTGCCTTGGCCGCATTGGCGGTCATCCAGGTGATCGCCCGTTCGGGTGCGATCGCCGGCATCTGCGCACGCCGCGCGGCGGCGATGACTTTGGCCGCTTCCTGGTTCAAGCGCTGGATGCCTTCGGGGGAATCGGAATGGACGATGGCGCAGCTGTTCTGCGGCCGGTCCACCAGTGCGATGTTCTCGGCAATGCCATCGAAGGCTTCCATCTTGAAGCCCCACCAGTCGGCCCACAGCGCGCCGCAGACGCCGTCGGCGGCCAGGCGGTCGGCCAGCTTGTAGGCTTCCACGCCGTGGTGGAAGGCCGCGACCTTGAATCCGAATTCCTTGGCCAGGTCGAGCATGGTGGCCATTTCGTCGGCGCGGTAGCAGTGGATGTGCACGCGGATGTCGCCCTGGATCGCCCCGGCCAGGGTGTCCAGTTTCAGGTCGCGCTTGCCGCCGGCATCACCGGCGCTGTCGCCCTTGTCGCTGCCGAACCAGCCCTTGCGCTTGGCCGGCTTCGGGCTGTTCTTGGCGATGTAGTCGGCGGCATCGATGAAGGCGGCGCGGTAGCCGGCCACGTTGCCCATGCGGGTGCCGGGGGCCACGCCCTTGCCGCCGCCGTAGACGCGCTTGGGGTTTTCGCCGCAGGCCATCTTCAGCCCCCACGGCGCGCCCGGGAATTTCATCGCCTGGTAGGTGGTGGCGGGCACGTTCTTCAACACCACGCCGCGCCCGCCCACCAGATTGGCCGAGCCGGGCAGCACCTGCATGCTGGTCACGCCACCGGCCAGCGCGGCCTGGAAGCCGGGATCCTGCGGCCACACCGAATGCTCGGCCCAGACGTTGGCGGTGACCGGTGCGGTCATCTCGTTGCCATCGCTGTGCGCGCCCACGCCGGGGCTGGGGTAGACGCCCAGGTGCGAATGCACGTCGATCAGGCCGGGGGTGACCCACTTGCCCTGCGCATCGATGCGGGTGACGCCCGCATCGGCCTGCAGCTGCGGGCCGACCGCCACGATGCGGCCATCGCGCAGCAGCACGTCGGCATTGTCCAGGCGTTGGCCGGTGCCGGTCAGCACGGTGGCGTTGTGGATCAGCACCGGCGCGCCCGGTTGGGCCTGGTAGGTGCTGGGGTAGGGGTCGGCCACGAAGCGCGACGCGCCCACGGCCGGCGCCAAAGTCAACGAAACCAGCGCCAGCCCCAGAGCGGCGCGCAATACCATCGATGCCATGCAGATTCCCCAAACCCCCACGTGAATCCAGCGACGCTATCTGTCGCGGTGCCACTTGCCAAGTGACGTTGGGCAGGGGCCGAAAAGAGCGGGGTAGGAATTTCCCTATACAGAAATTGTGAATCAAGCATTAATTTTTTGTGATACCTGCCGCTACCACCCGGTGGGTTAGCGCGCGCTGATCCGCCGCGAGGGTGTTCTTTCCACTGCTCCATGACGGAGCTGCACCTGAAACATTCCATGGAATCAAGGACGTAACTGCAGATGACTGTCTCCCCGTCGTACCGTTCCACCGCTTCCCGCCGCTCCATCCTGCCCTCCCCCCTGGCCTCGGCCATCGTTGGTTCGCTGCTGATGGCCGCCGCCCTGCCGGCCCTGGCCCAGGACAGCAACGCAGACGCGCTGTCGCGCTACCAGTTCCAGCGCAGCCTGCAGGCCGCGTTTGCCGCCCCGGTCCTCACCGCTTCGCCGTCGCTGAAGATCATTGCCGCCGACGTTGAAGTCGATCCGGAACCCATCATGGGCAAGCCCGGTGATGCCGCCAGCTGGCGCACCACCGAATTCAACAGTGACTGGGGCCTGCAGGCGATCAACGCCGATGTGGCCTACGCACGCGGCCTGACCGGCGCCGGCATCCGCCTGGGCGTGTTCGACAGCGGCACCGGCCTGGACCATCCGGAATTCGCCGGCAAGGACAACCGCAGCATCCGCATCGCCGATCTGCTGCCCGATGGCACGCGCTGCACCAACACCTCGGCGGTGGGTGGTCCGGACGCCTGCTTCGCCAGTGATGGCGACGACGTGCAGATCAGCTACGTCGGCTACAACGACAATGTCCCCGATAACATCCGCGCGATCATCGAGGCCGGCCCCTACGTGCAGCCGGGCATCCAGTTCGAGATCCATGGCACGCACGTGGCCGGCACCATCGCGGCGAACCGCGACGGCAGCGGCATGCACGGCGTGTCCTTCGGCTCGGACCTGACCGTTGGCCGGTTGTTCTCCGACAGCATCAGTGAATGGCAGCGCACCGCAACGGGCTATTCGGTAGTGACGCTGGGCGCGATCGGCCCTGATGTGAGCGCCTTCGAAGATCTGTACGCGCAGATGAACGCGCAGGGCGTGCGGGCGATCAACCACAGCTGGGGCCTGTCCAACGAACCGTCGACCGCGGAGGACATGGACTCGATCTACAACGATCCCGCCGACCGCGAGTACCTCAACACCTTTGCCGATGGTTCGCGCGCACGCGGCATGATCCAGGTATGGGCGGCGGGCAATACCGATTCGATCATTCCGACGCCCGAGCAGAGCCCCATCGCCGGCATCTACGCTACGTTGCCGCGCGCGTTCGCCGACATCGAGCCGTACTGGTTGAGCGTGGTCAACGTCGGTACCGACCTGACCCTGAGCAACCGCTCCAACAAGTGCGGCCTGAGTGCCAACTGGTGCCTTGCGGCCCCGGGTTCGGACATCGTATCGACCGCCTATGGTGATGATTCCACCCTGGCCGGCAGCATCGGCGTCGACGCCAACGGCAACGTCAGCCTGGACATCCTGGAGCGCGTGCCGACCTATGGCTATACAACGCTGAGCGGCACGTCGATGGCCGCGCCCCACGTCACCGGTGCGCTGGGCCTGCTGTTCGAGCGCTTCCCTTATCTGGACAGCGCGCAGGTGCGCGATGTGCTGCTGACCACCACCACCGACCTGGGCGCGCCCGGCATCGACGACATCTACGGCTGGGGCCTGATCAACCTGGCCAAGGCCATTGAAGGCTACGGCTCGCTGCGCGTGGACACCGACGTGGTGATGAACCAGAAGGCAGGCGGCCTGAAGGTGTGGGAAGGCGATGCATGGGACGATTGGACCAATGACATCGGCGGCCCGGGCAAGCTGACCAAGAGCGGCATCGGCTGGCTGCGCCTGAGCGGCGACAACAGCTTCAACGGTGCGGTGGTGCGCGAAGGCGTGCTGGAGCTGGACGGCGTGAACACGCTGACCAGTGCCGTGGACGTGACCGGCGGTACCTTCCTGCTCAACGGCACCCTGCAGAACACCGCGCTGAACAGCCTGGGCGGCAACAGCCGCATCACCACCACCGGCGTGCTGGACGGCTCGGACCTAACCGTCACCGGGGGCGTGGTGTCGTTCAACGGCGTGCAGACCGGCGGCAGCACCTTCGTCGGTGAAAAGGGCACGCTGAAGGGCGTGGGCCAGCTGGGTGACACCACCGTGGCCGGCATCATCGCCCCGGGCAACTCCATCGGTACGCTCACCATCAACGGTGACTACGTGCAGACCGCCACCGGCGTGTACCAGGCCGAAGTGGCCCCGGGCAGCCGCAGCGACCAGCTGCACGTGACCGGTACCGCCACCCTGGGCGGCACCCTGGTGGCGCTGCCGGAACCGGGCATCTACTACCTGGGCGAGCAGTTCAACTTCATCCAGGCCGACGGCGGCGTGAACGGTCAGTTCGCCACCACCGATTTCAGCGCCTTCTCGCCCTTCATGCAGTTCAGCCTGGCCTACACCGCCGCTGGCGCGCGCATTGAAGTAACCCGCGGCAACGCGCTGGCCACTTCGGCCACCACCGCCAACCAGCTGGCCGTGGCCACCGTGGCCGACGGCCTGGCGGTCAACCAGGGCCTGCCGCGTCCGCTGACCATGCTGTTCCCGGAACAGGTGGGCAGTGCACTGGACAGCCTGAGCGGCGAACTGCACGCCGCCACCAGCGTGGCCCTGCTGGAAAGCAGCCGCTACGTGCGTGATGCCGCGCTGGCCCGTCGTGCCGGTGCCGCTGCACCGGGTGCCGAAGGCGGCGACGCCACCGGCGTGTGGGTGCAGGCCCTGGCCGGCAGCACCACCCTGGACGGCAACACCAACACCGCCCGCACCGAAGCCAACAGCAACGGCCTGCTGGTCGGTGCCGACCGCGAGTTCGGCGGCTGGCAGGTGGGCGTCCTGGCCGGTACCGGCCGCACCGACGTAAAGCAGGGCGAAGGCCGCCGTGCCAAGTCGAAGGTGGATAACACCCACTTCGGCGCCTACGCCAGCCACAACTGGGGCGGTTTCGGCCTGCGTGGTGGCCTGGCATGGAGCGAACACGAGGTGGACAGCACCCGTGAGCTGGCGTTCGCCGGTTACAGCGACACCCTGAGCGCCCGTTACGACGCGCGTACCCGCCAGGCCTTCATCGAAGCGGCCTACCGCTTCGGCGGCCGCGAGGCCGGCCTGGAGCCGTACCTGCAGGTGGCCCGCGTGGAAGTGGACACCAAGCACGTGAACGAGCGTGGCGGTGCCGCGGCCCTGCAGGGTTCGGTGGATGACGTGCGCACCACCCTGGCCACGGCCGGCGTGCGCTTCGACAAGGGCCTGAAGGCGTCGTTCCAGCAGGACAGCTGGCTGCACGTGCGCGGCGCGGTGGCCTACCGTCACGCCAGCGGCGACCGCAACCCGGCGGCCCGCCTGGGCTTTGCCAGCGGCGGCGACAGCTTCGTGGTCAACGGCGCCCCCATCGCCGACAGCGCGGTGGTGGCCGAACTGGGCCTGTCGGCCTGGCTGACCGCCAAGCAGCAGCTGGAACTGGGCTACAGCGGCCAGTTCGGCGACGAAAGCCGCGACCACGGTGCCAACCTGCGCTGGTCGGTGCGCTTCTAAGCCACCGGTTCCCGTAGGGAGATTAGAGGGGGGGGGGGGGGGCCCCGGCCCCCCCCCTTTCTTTGTGTGGCAGGGCAGGTGCAGCGTTGCCTACAATGGCCCCCCCTGCAGCACCGGACCGGGCATGAAGAGCAAACAGGAAATCGTCGACAACTGGCTGCCACGCTATACCGGCGTGCCGTTGGATCAGTTTGGCGAGCACATCCTGCTGACCAACTTCGGCGGCTACCTGCACACCTTTTCCGAGCTGACCGGGGCGCCCATCGTCGGCCTGGACCGGCCCATGGCCAGTGCCACCATCGATGGCATCACCCTGATCAACTTCGGCATGGGCAGCCCGAACGCGGCCATCATCATGGACCTGCTGTCGGCGGTGATGCCCAAGGCGGTGCTGTTCCTGGGCAAGTGCGGTGGCCTGAAGCGCAAGAACGCGCTGGGCGACCTGGTGCTGCCGATCGCCGCCATCCGTGGCGAGGGCACCTCGGGCGACTACCTGCCGCCGGAAGTGCCGGCGTTGCCGGCCTTTGCCCTGCAGCGTGCGGTGTCCACCATGATCCGCGACCTGGGCCACGACTACTGGACCGGCACGGTGTACACCACCAACCGCCGGGTATGGGAACACGACGAGGCCTTCAAGGAACGGCTGCGGGCCATGCGCTGCATGGCCATCGACATGGAAACGGCCACCGTGTTCGCCGCCGGCTTTGCCAACCACATTCCCAGCGGGGCCCTGCTGCTGGTGTCCGACCAGCCGATGATCCCGGACGGGGTGAAGACTGAGGCCTCCGATGCCAAGGTCAGCTCCCAGTTCGTGGAAAACCATATCCAGATCGGCATCGAGGCGCTTAAGCTTATCCGGCGCAACGGCAAGTCGGTCCGCCACCTGCGCTTTGACGAATGATTGATGACGGCTTGGCGCGGCGCGCGGGGCCCTGGGAGTAGGTGATGGACGTTGCCGCGCAAGTGGTGGAATTCTGGAGCGAGGCCGGCCCGGCCAAGTGGTTCGCGCGCGACGATGCGTTCGACGCGCGTTTCCGCGAACGCTTCCTGGACGAGCATTACGCCGCTGCGGCGCGTGGCCGCGAACACTGGCTGGGCAGTGCCGAAGGCGCGCTGGCGCTGATGCTGCTGCTGGACCAGTTCCCGCGCAACTGCTTCCGCGGTACCGCCCATTCCTACGCCACCGACGGCCTGGCCCGGCACTACGCCATGCGTGCCATCGAAGAAGGCCTGGACCTGCAGCTGGTGCCCAAGCTGCGCGCCTTCATCTACCTACCGTTCGAGCATTCCGAAGATCCGTTCGACCAGGATCGTTCGGTGGCCATGTTCGACGTGCTGGGCGACAAGGAATACCTGCAGTACGCCGAACTGCACCGCGACATCATCCGCCGCTTCGGCCGCTTCCCGCACCGCAACGCCGTGCTGGGGCGCATTCCCAGCCCGGAAGAGCTGGATTACCTGGCCGAAGGTGGCTTCGCGGGGTAGACCCACGCCCTGCGTGGATGCAAAAAAACGCCGGCGGATGCCGGCGTTTTCTGTGCTGGGGTCAGATCCCTTTCCGCAGGAAAGGGCTCTGACCCCGTGCCGGCGCCGATCAGTACTTCGGCACGCCGTTGTCCACTTCGTCCGACCAGGCATCGATGCCGCCGGTCACGTTGAACACCTTGGTGAAGCCCAGGGTGCGGAACTGTTCGGCAGCCTGCGCGCTGCGGCCACCGTGGTGGCACAGGAAGGCCAGCGCGGTGTCCTTGGGCAGGGCTTCCAGATCGGCACGGCCGTTGCCGTCGAAGCTCTTGAACGGCACGCCCACCGCGGCGATCGCGCGTTCGTCGGCCGGGCGCACGTCCACCAGGGTCACGTTGCCGGCGCGCACCAGATCGTCGGCGTCGCGCACGCTGATTTCCTGCACCGGCTTGGGCGCATTCGGGTTGTCGATGGCCAGGCCCTTGCCGCGGATATCGTCCACCCAGTCGATGGTGATGCCGTCGGCGCGGCGCGCGCTGGACAGATCGAACTGCACGCGCAGGCCGTTGGATTCGGCAGCGATGGCGCTGTCGTCATGCGGGGCCAGCTGGAAGTTCGGCTGGAAGCGCGCATCGATGGTCAGCTGCAGCGAGGCGCCGGGGGCATCGGCCATAGCGCCCTTCAGCATTTCCACTGCGGCCGGGGTGACGGTGATGCGCGGCGGCGTGCGGTCCGGTGCGGCCAGGCCCAGCACGCTGCTCAGTTCGCCGCTGGCGGCCATCTGCAGCACGATGTCGCTGCCGCCGACCAGTTCGCCGTCGATGTACAGCTGCGGGATGGTCGGCCAGTCGCCGTAGGCCTTGATGCCTTCACGGATCTCCTGGTCGGCCAGCACGTTCACGTGGGCGAAATCCACGCCCAGATCCTGCAGGGCGCCCACGGCCTTGGCCGAGAAACCGCACTGCGGCATGGACGGCTGGCCCTTCATGAACAGCACGACGCGGTTGGCGTTGAGGAGGGATTCGATGCGCGAACGCAGGGCGGGATCGAGGGACATGGCAGTCGTGGTCCGGGAAATTCGAATCGCTCATTCTACGCCCCATGGCATCATGGGGCATGACCAACGCAGGAACATTGCATCGCATCCCGTCCCGTCCCTGGCGCTGGCTGCCCTGGCTGGTGGCGTCGCAGGTGGCCGTGATCCTGCTGTGGTGGTGGGCCGGCTGGGTGTGGGGGTTGCCGTTGATGGTGGCCAGTCACGCGCTGTTCCTGGTGCCGGTGTTCCTGCCCAACAGCCGCTTCTACGCACCGGTGCTCGACCGCCTGCCTGCCACCGGCAACAGCGTCTGGCTGACCATCGATGACGGCCCCAGCGCCGAGACCCCGGCCGTGCTGGACCTGCTGGATCGCCACCAGGCCAAGGCCACGTTCTTCCTGGTGGGCGAACGCGCATTGGCGCATCCGGCCCTGGTGGCCGAGATCCTGCGCCGCGGCCACGACCTGGGCAACCACAGCCACACCCACCCGCAGACCCGGTTCTGGCGGCTGGGCCCTGCGGCGATGCGGGCCGAGATCGAAGCCTGCCACCATGCCCTGCAGGCGGTCGCCGGCCGGCCCATGCGCTGGTACCGCTCGGTGGTCGGCATGACCAACCCCTTCGTGGCCCCCGCGCTGAAGGCACTGGGTCTGGTGCGAGTGGGCTGGAGCGCGCGCGGCTTCGACGGCGTGGGCTGCACGCCCGACGGCGTGCTGGCGCGCCTGCTGCCCGATCTGCAGCCCGGTGCCATCGTGCTGCTGCATGAAGGCGCCGCGCACGGGCACAACCTGGCCATCATCGAGCGGGTGCTGCAGGTGTTGGACGAGCGTGGCCTGAAGGCCGAACTGCCGGCCGGGTAACGCGCTCGCCGGGCACCCGCGCATGCCGCCGAACACCCGGTAGCGCCGGGCCATGCCCGGCGAGCGCAGCGGCCCGCAGGTAATCCGCCGGGCAGGGCCCGGCGCTAGCGCTGGGCCACCAGCAGCCAGCTGTTGAACGGTGTGCGCCCATGCAGCGGACGCACTTGGCCGACCTGCAGGCCACAGTCGGCCAGCGTGGCGCGCAACTGCGCCGGGTCCGGGTAGTGGCGCGGGCGTGTGCCCATCCAACCCACCAGCCAGGCCAGCCGGTCGGCCACCCGGGTGGTACGGTCGCGGCGGTCGCCGGTGGCCAGTGGCGTGCGCAGCAGCAATCGCGCACCGGGGGCCACGCGCGCGCTGGCGGCCTTCAGCAGCTGCAACTGCGGCTGCGCATCCAGATACTGCAGCACGTCCAGCAGCAGCACGTGGCCCTGTTGTGCCGGCAAGGGTGCCTGCACATCAAGGCAATCGAACTGCGCGTCGGCCAGGCCGGCGCCGGCGCGCTGCGCACGGGCGATCTTGGCGGCGTCCACATCCACACCCAGATATGGTGCGCGGCGGCCACGCTGGCGCAGCACATGGGCGAACAGGCCCAGCCCGCAGCCCAGGTCCAGCAGCGGCTGGCCATCGTCGGGAAGGTGCTGCAGCACGCCGTCATAGAGCGGATCGCTGCCCAGCTTGCCGCGGGTGTAATAGTAATCGCGGCGGTTGCCCCAAGCCTGCGCAGGCCGGAAGGCTTCGGCAATCGCCCGCGCCTGTGCGGCATCGAGCGGTGAACAGTGCAGCGGTGTGCCGTTCCGTGGCGTGCCGTCCATGGGTTCAGCCGGCTCCGGCCAGCAGGCGCGTGGCCACCGGCAGCGCCCGCGCGCTCCACAGCGCATACATCGCCGCCGAAGGGTGCAGCCCGTCATCGGCAATCATCGCCGGGTCGTGGCCGTGCGCACGGCTGATGTCGGTGATGTCCACGAACGCCACGCCGTGGGCTTCGCTGATCGCGGCAGCGGCCGCATTGAAGGCATCGGTCTGCGCGGCTACCTGGGCCAGATCGCGGCCACTGCCGACGCCGAACGGGGTGAAGCCCCAATCGGGGAAGGACAGCACCAGCACGCGCTCGGCGCGCCCGCCGGCAAAGCCGATCGCGCGCTGCAGAAGGGCCTGGAACTGCGTGCGGTACTCGTCCAGCGCACGGCCCCGGTACTGGTTGTTCACCCCGATCAGCAGGCTGACGAAGTCAAACGGACCCTGCGGCGCGGCCGCATCGATGCCCGCATCCAGTTCATCGGTGGTCCAGCCGGTTGTCGCGATGGTCTGCGGTTCGGCCAGTGCCACGCCCTCGGCCCGCAGCGCCGCGGCCAGCTGGTGTGGCCAGCGACCGTCTACGTCCACCGCTTCGCCGATCGTGTACGAATCGCCCAGCGCCAGGTAACGCAGCGCCACGGCTCAGGCCACCGAACGGCGTGGCTTCAGCGGCACGACCTTGGTGGCGTCCTCGGCGCGGCGGGCCAGCACCCGGTCGATGCGTGCGAATACATCGCGCATCACCGCGGCTTCCGGCAGCAGGGTCACGCGGAAGTGGTGGCGGTAGGGCACGTTGAAGCTGGAGCCCGGTACCACCAGCACGCCTTCGTTGTTCATCAGGTCCAAGGCGAAGGTGTGGTCGTCGAAGCCCTTGGCGGCGGCGCCGACCACCGCCGGGAACGCGTACAGCGCGCCGGCCGGGGCAACCAGCGACAGGTGTTCGCTGGCCTCGCAGGCCTCGATCACCGCACGCCGGGTTTCATACAGACGACCGCCGGGGGCGCACAGTTCGGAAATGGTGTCCGGGCCGTTCACCGCCGCGTCGATGGCGTACTGGCCCGGCACGTTGGCACACAGGCGCAGCGCGCTGAGCAGGTCCAGCGCGGCGCGGAATTCACCCAGGCGCGCATCGTCGCCACTCAGGTGCGCCCAGCCCACGCGCCAGCCGCAGGCGCGGTGCACCTTGCTCAGGCCGCTGAAGGTCAGGCAGGGGTGGTCGCCGGCCAGCGGCGCGACCGGCTGGAACACCGCATCGTCGTACAGGATCTGGTCGTAGATCTCATCGACCAGCAGCAGCAGGTTGTGGCGGCGCGCGATCTCGACCACGCGCTCCAGCAGTTCGCGCGGGTAGCTGGCGCCGCTGGGGTTGTTCGGGTTGATCAGCACGATGGCGCGGGTGCGCGAGGACACCAGCGTCTCGATCTCGGTCGGGTCGGGCTGGAAGCCGTTTTCCGGCGCGCAGCGGTAGTACACCGGGCGGCCGTCGTTGAGGATGGCCGCAGCCGACCACAGCGGGTAGTCCGGCGAGGGCACCAGCACTTCATCACCCGGGTTCAACAGTGCGCGCAGCGACAGGTCGATCAGTTCGCTCACGCCGTTGCCGACGAACACGCGGTCCGGATGCGCATCGGGCGCACCGCGGCGCGCATACGCGGCGGCAATGGCTTCGCGCGCGACCGGCAGGCCCTGCTGGTGGGTGTAGGGGTCGGTACGGCCCATGTCATCGGCAATCGCGCGCTGCAGGTGCTCGGGCGCACGGAAACCAAAGTTGCCGGGGTTGCCGATGTTCAGCTTGATCAGCTTGCGGCCCTGCGCTTCCAGCTCCCGCGCTCGCCGGGCCAGTTCTCCGCGGATTTCGTAGCGCACTTCGGAAAGGCGCTCGCGGATGGCCAGGGGCTTGGGCGAGGGGGTGGACATGGGGGCTGGGCCGTCGTAAGGCATGGGGCTTCCATCCTACCGGAATTGGTGCAGCGCATGGCAAGGGTGCAGGCCCCGCCGTTGCTGGGCTGGCCGGGTAGAATGGCGGCGATGACCCAGACCCCCGATTTCACCGCCCTGCAGACCATCGGCTGGCCCTGGCCGGGCCCGCCGCAGCAGGCCGACTGGCAGGCCGCCATGGCCGCGCACCTGCAGGCCCGCCCGGCGCGGGTGATCGAACAGCACCGCACCCACTACGTGGTGGCCGATGGCCCGGACGCGTCGATCAAGGCCGAATCGCTGCCGGAATGGCAGCGCCCGCGCTTCCCCAGCCATGAACGACCGGCGGTCGGTGACTGGGTGCTGCTTGACGGCATCCGCATCGTCGCCCTGCTGCCGCGGCGTACCGCGATCAAGCGCGGTGCCGCCGGTGAGCATTACCACCAGCAGGTGATCGCGGCCAACATCGATACGGTGTTCATCGTCTGTGGGCTGGATGCCGACTTCAATCCGCGCCGTATCGAGCGCTACCTGCTGCTGGTCGGTGGCGGTGGTGCCGAACCGGTGGTGGTGCTGACCAAGGCCGACCAGACCGAGTACAGCGAAGACGCGCTGGCGGTGCTGGAAGAACTGGAAATGCAGGGCATTGCCCTGCACGCGATCAATGGCCTGGATGCCGACAGCGTGGCCGTGCTGCAGCCGTGGCTGGGGCCCGGCCGCACGGTGGTGCTGGTGGGGTCGTCAGGCGCCGGCAAGTCCACCCTGACCAACACCCTGCTGGGCGAGCAGCGCATGAAGACCAATGCGGTGCGCGCCAACGATTCGCGCGGCCGCCACACCACCACCCACCGCGCGCTGATGCCGCTGCCGACCGGCGCCTGCCTGATCGATACGCCCGGCATGCGCGAGCTGAAGCCGACCGGCGAAGAAACGCTGTCCGAGGGGGGCTTTGCCGATATCGAAGCGCTGGCCGAACAGTGCCGCTTCAACGACTGCAAGCACCAGCAGGAACCGGGCTGTGCAGTACGCGCGGCGATCGATGCTGGCGAAATTGAAGAAAGCCGCCTGCTGAACTACTTCAAGTTGAAGGAAGAAGTCGCCGCGGCCGCAGCGAAGCTGGCAGTGCGCCAGGCCGAGACCGCGCAGGAACGCGGCGGCAAGAAGGGCAAGGGCCAGCAGTTCCGCCCAGCCAGCAAACCGCGCCGGCGCTGATCGCGCGCGGCGGGGTCGGATCCCATTGCACCGCAACGGGCTCTGACCCCTGCAATGAGCTGTAACGGCCTGCTCCTGGTGGATGCAAACTGCCGACTCCTGGTAGGTGCCAACCTTGGTTGGCACGAATGTTTCCGCAGCCCGCCTTCGGCGCGTGCCAACCAAGGTTGGCACCTACCAAAGCAAGGGCAGGGCGCTATAGTCCGCCCATGGAACCCACCACAACGCTGGACCCCGACGTAGCCCACCATGCCGCGCTCGATGCGCGCCTGGTCGAGGCTGTCGGCGGCATCCGCCTGCTGGGCCTCACCAGTTGGCCGGCCACCGCGCAGGCGCCGTTCCTGGCCAGCGTGGCACGCGGCCAACCGGTGCTGCCGCAGGTCGATTACCCACGGCTGGATTTCAGCGAAGAACGCCGCGCCCTGGACGCCATCGCCAGTGCATGCGACGAAAGCCATCCGTTGGGGCACTACGTGCGGCAGTCCGCGCAGAGCTGGGACCTGGCCGCGCAGCTGCTGGAAGGATTGGGCACCGCCACCGTTGACCGCTGTTCGGTGCAGCTGTTCGGCGCCCCCGAGCAGCCGTTGCCAGGGAACGGCCCCAGCACGCGCGAAGCGGCGCGGCACTTCATCCAGATCGCTGCGGAACTGGACCACGAACTGCTGGCCCCGGAAGAACAGGTGCCCGTGTCGGCCATCGCGCTGCAGCTGCAGCTGCAGAACGATCTGGACGCCTTCTTCGAATCACGCATCATCCAGGTACAGCTGGACCCGGATCTGGTGTCGAAGGCCGCGGCCGGTCCGACCCGCATCCGCCTGCGCACCACCGCGCGCTTCAGTGCCTACGATCGCGCACAGCTGTTCCACCACGAAGCGCTGGTGCATTCGCTCACCGCCTTGAACGGGCGCGAGCAACCGGTACTGCCCAGCCTGGGCCTGTCCTCGCCACGGGTGACCGCTACCCAGGAAGGCCTGGCCACGTTTGCCGAACAGATCACCGGCAGCATCGATATCGAACGGTTGAAGCGCATCAGCCTGCGCACCGAGGCCATTGCAATGGCACGCGAGGGCGCAGATTTCATTGAGGTCTACCGCTACTTCTGCAATGCCGGGCAGAACCCGGAAGAAAGCTTCGCCTCGGCCCAGCGCGTGTTCCGGGGTGTTCCGCCCAGCGGCGGCCTGGCCTTCACCAAGGACACCGTCTATCTGCGCGGCCTGGTGTCGGTGCATACCTTCTTCCGCCACATGCTGGCCCAGGATCGCCTGCAGGTCTGCCGCTGGTTGTTTGCCGGCAAGATGAGCCTGACCGACGCCATCGCCTTCGCACCGCTGTTTGAAGCCGGCGTACTGAAACCCCCACGCTGGCTGCCGCACTGGGTCAGCCGCGCCAACGGCCTGGCCGGCATGCTGGCGTTCTCGCTGTTCGCCAACCGCATCCGCATGGACCAGCTGGCGCCAGAGTAAATGGCGTACGACAGCAGTAGATCCACGCCATGCGTGGATGAACCCGTCAAACATCGATAAACAAAATGGGGTCGGAGCCCGTTGCCACGCAACGGGATCCGACCCCGTGCCGTTCCAACAGCTCGCGG
>NZ_JACVUD010000093.1:0-16878 GCF_016624905.1 Stenotrophomonas sp. S49
CCGACCGCCTGGTTCGTAGCCAGGTACTCTATCCAACTGAGCTACGGGCGCGCGGTACACAATCAATTTGTTACATCATTTTACTGCATCTTCCAGCGGCGGATGCTGGAAGCCTGTCGAGTGGTGCGCCCGGAGAGATTCGAACTCCCGACCGCCTGGTTCGTAGCCAGGTACTCTATCCAACTGAGCTACGGGCGCGCTGTACACAATCAATTTGTTACATCATTTTACTGCATCTTCCAGCGGCGGATGCTGGAAGCCTGTCGAGTGGTGCGCCCGGAGAGATTCGAACTCCCGACCGCCTGGTTCGTAGCCAGGTACTCTATCCAACTGAGCTACGGGCGCGCGGTACACAATCAATTTGTTACATCATTTTACTGCATCTTCCAGCGGCGGATGCTGGAAGCCTGTCGAGTGGTGCGCCCGGAGAGATTCGAACTCCCGACCGCCTGGTTCGTAGCCAGGTACTCTATCCAACTGAGCTACGGGCGCCCTGCGACAGGAGCGGAATTATGCGGATGTCGGCGCCCGACGTCAACGCTTTTGTGAAAATTTTCATTCAACTGAATGAAAAAGCTTTCCGCCACAGCGTCCGGGGCCTTCATCCAGGCGAAGTGATCGGCACGCGTACCCAGTTCGTGCGCGGACAGCACGCGCACGCGTGAGGCCACATTCGGCAGCTTGGCCAGCAGCGCCTGCATCGAACCGAGCGGGGCGAACCAGTCATCGGCCATCAGCACCGCCTGCGCGGTGCCGTGGATGCGTCCCAGCTGCGCCTCCAGATCTTCGGCCATGCCGACGGCGGCGTAGCGGTTGTTCAGGCCCACCCGCGCCCAGTCGGCGATGAGCCCACGTGCTTCGGTGCCGCCAAAGCCGAGGCGGCGGCCGTGCAGTACGCCCTGGCGGCGCGCGATCCAGGGCAGGAAACGGTAGAACAGCGGCAGCAGCCACCCGCGCGGGGGCGGGAAGGCGCGCCAGAAGGGTGTGCCGCTGGCAGCCAGCCACAGGTGCTGGAAGCGATCCGGCACGCGGCCCGCATGCACGCAGGCCAGCTGCCCGCCCAGGCTGTGGCCGCCGATGATCCAGGGCACCAGCGTTGCTTCGTTGTCTTCGTGCTCCAGCACGGCCTGGCTGGCCGGCAGATCCTGTTCAAGAATCTCGCGGTAGCCCCAGTCCACCTTCCTGGAAGGGCGCAGCGAGCTGCTGCCATTGCCACGCCACTCGTGCAGGTACACCGCAATGCCGCGTGCGGCCAGCGCCTGCGCCAGCGGCAGGTAATGGCGCGCGGCCACGCCCAGTGCCGGCAGCCACAGCAGGCGGGCCAGCGGCTGCGGCGGTACGCAGGCGATGATCTCGTACTGGTGGCCATCGCCGCTCTGCACGGCGAACGTGCGTGGCGTCGCGCTCATGCGTGCGGCGCCGCGCCGAAGTGGTCCAGTACCAGCACCTCACTGCGGCCAGGCGCATAGCCCTGCTGCAGCCCGCGCGCCACGTAGTCGATGCCCGCTTCGCAGGCGTTGCCCAGGCTCAGGCCGTTGCACAGCTGCGCGGCGATGGCCGAGGCCAGCGTACAGCCGGTGCCGTGTGCATCCAGCGGCAATCGCGCATGGATGAATTCTTCACTGCTGACGCCGTCGAAATAGCGATCGACCACACGGTTGCCTTCCTGCAGATGGCCGCCCTTGAGCAGTACCGCGCCGGCGCCCAGGTCCAGCAGTGCCGCCGCCGCCTGTTCTGCCTGCGCGGCCTTGCCGATGCGGTGGCCGACCAGCAGTTCGGCTTCGGGGGTGTTCGGGGTGATCAGCGTGGCCAATGGGATCAGGCGTTCGCGCAGTGCCTGCAGCGCGCTGTCTTCCAGCAGGCGCGCGCCGCTGGTGGCGACCATCACCGGGTCCAGCACCACGTGGGCGGGGCGGCGTTGCTCAAGTACCTCGGCGACCGCGTTGATCACCTCGGCATTGGCCAGCATGCCGAGCTTCACCGCGTGGATGTCGAAATCATCGAAGCAGGCGTCCAGCTGCGCGCGCAGGAAGTCGACCGGCGGCACATGCACTGCGGTCACCCCGCGGGTGTTCTGCGCGGTCAGTGCGGCGATCACCGACAGGCCGTGCACGCGGTGGGCCGCAAAGGCTTTCAGATCGGCCTGGATGCCGGCGCCGCCGCCGGAATCGGAGCCGGCGATGGTCAGGGCGGAAACGGGCGTAGGGGGGCTCATGGGCTGATTGTGCCGTAGAAGCGGGTTCTCCGCGGCTTGTCACATTCACGCGAAATGCATCCACGCATGGCGTGGATCTACTGGGGATCTGACCCCATCAATGCCGCCAGCGCGCCCATTGCTGGTACACGACATAGACGATGCCGGTCAGGCCGGTCAGCAGCGCTGGGGCCAGCAACGCGTCGTACTGCCAGCGCATGAACAGCCAGGCGCCGATTACCCCGCCGGCCAGGAAGCCGCTGATGATCAGGCCGCTCAGGGTCAGCCGCCGCAGTTGCAGCGGCAGGCCGCGCAGCAGATGGCCCAGGCCGATGCCGAGGTCGGTGAACATGCCGCTCAGGTGTGTGGTGCGTACCACCGCGCCGCTGAAGGTGGTGGCCATGGCGTTCTGCAGGCCGCAGGCCATGGCCGCGGCCAGTGCGCCCCAGATCTGCTGTTGTTCAAACAGCGGAATGGCCACCAGCAGCAACATGGATTCGATCGCCAGCGCCACGCCGTAGCGTCGCCCCAGCTGCAGGGTGCTGTCCTGGATCAACAACCCGCTGAGCATGGCGCCCAGCGAGAAGGCGATCAGCAGGCCCCATAGATGACCCACCGCACGCCAGTCGCCCTGGGCCAGGGCGATGCCCAGCTGGCTGGTGCTGCCGGTCATGTGGCTGACCGCCTGGTGCTCGAAGCCCAGGAAGCCAACCACGTTGACCATGCCGGCCACGCACGAGAGCGCGACCGCGCCGATCCAGACCCAGGTGGGCAGGCGGATTCCCATGCCGCCGCCTCAGGGCGAGGACAGCTTGCCGCCGTTGAACTGCAGGTCGCTGAAGGCGTTGCTGGCCGGGTCGAACAGCGCGCCCCAGAACTGGCGACCGCCATCGCACACACGGATCGCTTCGCGGGCCGGATTCACGCTGCCATCGTCGGGCAGGTGGAACGCGTTGATGTAGATCAGCCGCTGCCCCGCGCTTTCAATGCCCACGTACTGGCGGTCGAAGTCCAGCACGTGCGGCACCTGTGCTTCCAGCGAGGGCAGTTTCGCCTCCAGCTGGTCCACCTGCTGCCGGCTGGGCGCCCAGTAACCCGTAACCCGACCGGCCTCGCGGCCGGGGCTGGGCCGCGAGCAGGTGTCCAGCACCTGCGCGGCGATGACCGGGCGGGTGACCACCCACGATTGGCCGGTGCGTTCGGCGGTGGGTACGCTGGCCGGCCCGCGCGTGGTGGTGCAGGCGCCGAGTGCGGTGGCGAGGGCGATCGCCACCGTGGGCAGCAACAGACGGGTGCAACGGTTCACAACACCTCCGAAGCGTAATCGGCCAGGCGCGAACGCTCGCCACGGCGCAGGGTGATGTGCGCGCTGTGCGGCCAGTTCTTGAAGCGGTCCACCGCGTAGGTCAGGCCCGAGGTGGTCTCGGTCAGGTACGGGGTGTCGATCTGTTCGACGTTGCCCAGGCAGACGATCTTGGTGCCGGGGCCGGCGCGGGTGATCAGGGTCTTCATCTGCTTGGGGGTGAGGTTCTGCGCCTCGTCCAGGATCAGATAACGTGACAGGAAGGTGCGGCCGCGCATGAAGTTCATCGAGCGGATCTTGATGCGGCTGGCCAGCAGGTCGTTGGTGGCCTGGCGGCCCCAGGTGCCGCCTTCCTGGTTGTGCGTGAGCACTTCCAGGTTGTCGGTCAGCGCGCCCATCCACGGCGTCATCTTTTCTTCTTCGGTGCCGGGCAGGAAGCCGATGTCCTCGCCCACGCTCACCGTGGCGCGGGTCATGATGATTTCGCGGTAGCGCTGCTGGTCCATGGTCTGGGCCAGGCCGGCGGCCAGCGCCAGCAGGGTCTTGCCGGTGCCGGCGGTGCCCAGCAGGGTGACGAAATCGATCTCCGGGTCCATCAGCGCGTTCAGTGCGAAATTCTGCTCGCGGTTGCGCGCGCTGATGCCCCACACGGCGTGGCTGCCGTGGCGGAAGTCATCGACCAGCGACAGCACCACCTTGCCGTCGCCGACCACGCGGCTGACGCGCAGTTCCACTTCGTCTTCGCCGGGCAGGTAGACGTACTGGTTCGGGTACCACTCCTCGCCATCCTGCGCCTGGATTTCGTAATGGGTGCGGCCCTTGTCGCTCCAGCTGCGCAGGTCTTCGCCGTGGCGCTTCCAGAAGTCTTCGGGCAGCTCGGTGGCGCCGGTGTACAGCAGGCTGAAATCGTCCAGCGCGCGATCGTTCTCGTAGTCCTCGGACACGATGCCGGCGATGGCCGCCTTGATGCGCAGGTTGATGTCCTTGGAAACGAACACCACCGGCAGGTCCGGGGTCTCTTCCTTCAGCGCCAGGATCGCGCCGAGGATCGCGTTGTCCGGAATGACCTTGCCGAAGCTCTTGCCGGCGTCGAAGTGGCTGGTCTGGAAGCGCAGCTTGCCGGCGCTCTGCTTGCCACGCAGCTGCAGCCCGTTCGGGCGCTGCAGCGGAATGCCGTCGGCCAGGTTGTCCAGGCCCGATTCCTGCACCAGCTCGTTGAGGAAGCGGCTTACCTGGCGCGCGTTGCGGCTTGCTTCGGAGGTTCCCTTCTTGCCGTTGTCCAGCTCTTCGATCACCTGCATGGGCAGGTAGACGTCGTGTTCCTCGAACTTGAACAGCGCGGTGGGATCATGCATCAGCACGTTGGTATCCAGCACGTAGATGCGCTTGCCTCGGGTCATCGTCGTTTCCTGGTTACGGACAGGGAAAAACCACCACAGCCTGCAGGGCAGGGTGGTGGCGGACAGAGTGGGCGATGGGACTCACTTGGTTTGGGCGGCCTTGAGTTCGGCGAGGACGGCATCGGCGTGGCCAGCAACCTTGACCTTGCGCCATGCCTGCACGATACGACTGTCGGGTGAAATCAGGAAGGTGCTGCGCTCGATGCCACGTACCTGCTTGCCGTACATGTTCTTCAGCTTGATCACGTCGAAGGCGCTGCACAGGGCTTCATCGCCATCGCTGACCAGCGGGAAGTTGAAACCCTGCTTGGCGCAGAAGTTGTCGTGCGACTTCACCGAATCGCGGGAGACGCCGAGCACGACCGCGCCGGCCTTCTTGAATTCGGGCAGCAGCGCGTTGAAGTCGATGCCTTCGGTGGTGCAGCCCGGGGTGCTGTCCTTGGGGTAGAAGTACAGCACCAGCCACTGGCCGGCGTAGTCGCCGAGGGTGGCGTGGTGGCCGCCGGACAGGGCCAGCGGCAGGGAAAGGGTGGTGCTGTCCAGGGTATCGCCGTTGTTCATGAGGTCCTTCTGTCGAGCCTGGGTTGTTTCTACGACAATTGCATGAAACGCCACGCGCCCGTGAGAGGCGCGCGAAGAATCAGAATTTCATCGGGTCCATGATCGCGTCCAGGTTCAAGTGGTCGCAGAATTCAAGGAAGTCATCGCGCAGCGCGGCGATGTGCATGTTGGCCGGCACGCCGATGGTCACCTGCGCGCTGAACATTTCAGCGCCGGTCTGCATGGCGCGGTAGCGCGTGCTCTGCAGGTTCTCGATGGTGATGCCCTGGCGGTCGAAGAAATCGGCCAGCTGGAACAGGATGCCCGGCTTGTCGGCGGCGATCACTTCCACGATGTAGGGCAGCAGGTTGGACTGCGCCTGCTTGGCGGCGGTGCGGTACCAGACCAGCTTCAGGCCTTCCTCGCGCTCCAGCCGGGTCAGCATGGCTTCCAGCTTGGCCACCGAATCCCAGGAGCCGGTGGCCAGCGCGGTCACCGAGACATCGCGGCCAACGGTGGCCAGGCGGGCGTCGACCAGATTGCAGCCACTGTCGGCGATGCGGCGGGTGACAGACAGCAGGGGGGACTCCGGATGCGTCGTATAGGCGTTGATCAGGAGGTGGTTTTCGCTCGGCGCGGGGCGCGGGGTGGTGTCGGTCAAGGCGATTCCGGGTAATGCTTGGGGTGAGTCTGAATGCCCGCCGGGGGGCGGGAATCCACCGGTGTCCAGCATACTTGCCCGTGGTTTCGCGCCGCAAGTAACATTCAGGTCGCCCCCGTCCAGTCGTGGCGGGCGTTTCCCTTCCCAGCCAAGAGCAGCACGTCCTTGTCCCTTTCCGGCCTCATCACTGCGCTGGCGACCCCGTTCCGGGCCGACGGCTCCCTCGATCCCGACGGTTGGCAGCGCCTGCTGCACCTGCAGCTGGAGGCGGGCGTCCAGGGCGTTGTCGTCGCTGGCTCCACCGGCGAAGCCGCCACCCTGTCCGATGCCGAGTACGACCAGCTGCTGGCCAGTGCGGTCGAGCGCATCGGCGGGCGCATTCCGGTCCTGGCCGGCACCGGCCTGTCCGGCACCGCCAAGACCATCGAACAGACCCGCCGCGCCGCTGCGCTGGGCGCCAGCCATGCGCTGGTGGTCACGCCGCCGTACGTGCGCCCGACCCAGGCCGGCCTGATCGCGCACTTCCGTGCCGTGGCCGACCACGGTGGCCTGCCGGTGGTGCTGTACAACGTGCCCGGCCGTACCGGCTGCGACATGCTGCCGGAGACCGTGGCCGAACTGGCCCGCCATCCGAACATCGTCGGCATCAAGGAAGCGGTGGGCAACACCGGCCGGGTGCAGGCGCTGCTGGCGCTGTCGGCCCCGGATTTCGCCGTACTGAGTGGCGATGACGGTACTGCCGCCCGCTCGATCCAGGCCGGCATGGATGGCCTGGTCTCGGTCGGCTCCAACGCGCTGCCGGGTGCCTACCGCCGCATGTGCGCGCTGGCTGCCGCCCACGACCATGAAGCCACCGAATCGTGGGATGGCCGCCTGCAGCCGTTCCACGATTTCTGTGGCGTCGAGCCCAACCCGATTCCGGTGAAGGCGCTGCTGCGCCGGATCGGCATCGGCCACGATCTGCGCCTGCCGCTGCTGCCGCTGTCGGCCGAGCACGCGCCGGCCGCCGACCACCTTGCCGGCGACATTGCCGCCCTTGAAGCCCTTTCCAGCCACTGACCTGTCGTCGTGGCCTGATCCAGGAGATCCACATGCGTCAATCCGTTTCCACTGTCCGCGTGCTGTCCTACGCCCTGCTTGCCGTCGCCGTTGCCGCCGGTACCACTGGTTGCTTCAAGCGCGGCGCCAAGGGCGATTACGCCCTGGCCCCGGAAATGCGTCCGCTGGAAGTGCCGCCGGACCTGAACCTGCCGGCCGGTGCTGGCAGCAACCAGATGCCGGTGCTGGGCGCAGCCCCGCAGCAGGCCGCCCCGATGGCCCCGGCTGCACCGGCCGCCGCTGCGGCGCCGGCTGTCAACAACACCGGCTTCATCGTGCCGGGCAGCAAGGATGAGGCCTTCACCAAGGTCGGCACGGCGCTGGAAGGCCTGGAAGGCGTGACCATCGCGACCCGTGCGCAGCTGCTGGGCTCGTACGACGTGGCCTACGAAGGCAGCAACTTCCTGGTGCGCGTGGTGGCCGTCGATGCCGGCGCATACATTTCGGCCGTCGACCCGCGTGGCCTGCCGGCCACCGCCGAAGCGCCGGTGAAGCTGATCGCCGCACTGAAGGCCAAGCTGGCCCAGTAAGCGCCAGTACCCGCGCCGGGTAGCGCCGGGCCATGCCCGGCGCGCGCGCAGCGCGGATCAGGTTCCGCCGGGTATGGCCCGGCGCTACCAATGAAAAGGGCGCCGTGGGCGCCCTTTTTCCTTGCAATCGCTGGCGCCTCAGCGCTCCAGCAGCTTCAGCTTGTCCGGCTTCCCGTCCCAGTCGCCGGCATCGGCGGGCGGGTCCTTGCGCACGGTCAGCACCGGCCACTCACGCGCCAGCTCGGCATTCAGGCCCACGAACACTTCCTGGCCGGCGGGCACATCGTCTTCGGGGAAGATCGCGTTGACCGGGCACTCCGGCTCACAGAGGGTGCAGTCGATGCACTCGTCCGGGTCGATCACCAGGAAGTTCGGGCCTTCGTGGAAACAATCCACGGGGCACACTTCCACGCAATCGGTGTGTTTGCACTTGATGCAGTTTTCGGTGACGACAAAGGGCATAAGGGGGGAGGCAGATCCGTCTTCAAGCGGACAATTCTAGAACAGGTTGACCGCGCGCGCTGCCGTTGCACGCTTCGGCGCGCTGAAACGCATCAATTGCCCGCTTGCTGCCGGTTGCCATCTGGCGCCATCCCGGCCCGCTTTGCCGCAGTGCACATTGCCAAGCCGCCGACCGCCCCGGCAGACTCGATGTCCATCGGTGGACATCTGGCGGGTAACAGTGCGGATCGCAGCGAAGGGCAGGGCATGAGCGTGTATCTGGGCATCGATGCCGGCACCCAGAGTGTGAAGGTACTGGCCTACGACGCGCAGGCACGGCAGGTGCTGGCGCAGCAGGCGCGGCCGTTGTCGCTGACCGCAACCGACGACGGCGGGCGCGAGCAGAACGCAGCCGATTGGGTGCAGGCGCTGGTGCAGGCCATCCAGGCGTTGCCGGGCAGCCTGCGCGCGCGGGTGCGCGGGCTTGCCGTTTCCGGCCAGCAGCATGGCTTCGTACCGCTGGGCGCGGACAACCGCGCGCTGGGGCCGGTGAAGTTGTGGTGCGACACCAGCAGCAGCGAGCAGTGCGCGCAGATCGTGTCGGCCATGGGCGGGGTGGCGGCCTGCATTGCCGAAACCGGCAACGACCTGCGCGTGGGCTACACCGCCTCCAAGCTGCGCTGGACCCGCCAGCACCGGCCGGAGGTCGATGCGGCACTGGACGGCATCGCGCTGCCCCATGATTACCTGAATCTGTGGCTGACCGGCCAGCGCTTCATGGAGGCCGGCGATGCCTCCGGTACCGGCTGGCTGGATGTGCGCCGGCGCAGCTGGTCGGCGCCGATGCTGGCCGCCACCGATGAGCGGCGCGATCTGGCCGGACTGCTGCCGCCGTTGGTCGCGCCGGACCAGGGGTTCACCCTGCTGCCCGCGGTGGCGGCGCTGCTGGGCCTGCCTGCCGACACCCGCGTGGCGGTCGGCGGTGGCGACAACATGATGGCGGCCATCGGCACCGGCGCGGTGCGCGAAGGGCGGCTGAGCATGAGCCTGGGCACGTCGGGCACCCTGTTTGGCTGGAGTGCCACGCCGCGCATCGATCCGCAGGGACGCTGGGCGGCGTTCTGCGCCTCCGACGGTGGCTGGCTGCCCTTGATCTGCACGATGAACTGCACGGTGGCCACCGGCCAGGCGGCCGCGCTGCTGGGGCAGTCGCCCGCGCAGTGCGAAGACCTGCTGGCGCAGAGCGCGCCCGGCGCCGACGGGCTGGTGATGCTGCCGTTCTTCAATGGCGAACGCAGCCCGGACCTGCCGTTGGCGCGCGGCGCCCTGCACGGACTGGACCTGCACAACCTGGGCCCGGCCAACCTCTATCGCGCTGCGATGGAAGGGGCCAGCTACAGCCTGCGCCTGGGCTACGACGCCCTGGTCGAGGGCGGGCTGCAGGGCCAGCGCCTGGTGCTGACTGGCGGCGGCGCCAACAGCCCCGGCTGGCGGCAGATGATCGCCGATCTGTTCCAGCTGCCCGTGGTCGTGCCCGTGCAGGCCGAAGGCGCCGCGTTCGGCGCTGCACTGCAGACGCTGTGGCTGTGCGAGGGGCAGGGCGGGGCACTGGCCGATCTGGTCGATGAGCACCTTCAGTTCGATGCCGGCCAGGCTGCGCAGCCCGATGCCGCGCGCGGCGCCCTGTACCAGGCCGGTTACCAGCGTTTCGTCCACCACCTGCAGGCACTGACGCCGTTGTTCCAGCAGCGCCTGCCCTGATCCCGAAGAAGGAAGCATCGTCCATGGCAACCCCGTTCCATGTTGGTCAGCGTGAGTACTTCCCCGGCATCGGTCGCATCCCCTTCGAGGGCCGCGACTCCGACAATCCCCTGGCCTTCAAGGTCTATGACGCGCAGCGGCAGATCGGCGGGCGCAGCATGGCCGAGCACCTGCGTTTCGCCGTGGCCTACTGGCACAGTTTCTGTGGCGCCGGCCAGGACCCGTTCGGGCCGGGCACCCGTGCCTACCCCTGGGACCAGGGCGATACGCCGCTGGCCCGGGCCGAAGCGCGCTGCGATGCCGCCTTCGAGTTCTTCACCAAGCTGGGCGTGCCGTACTGGTGCTTCCACGACGTGGACCTGGCGCCCGACGCCGACGACATCGGTGAGTACCGCGCCAACCTGGCGCACATGGTGGACCTGGCCGGACAGCGCCAGCAGCAGACCGGCATGAAGCTGCTGTGGGGCACGGCCAACCTGTTCTCGCACCCGCGCTACATGAATGGTGCGGCGACCAATCCGGACTTCGCCGTGGTGGCGCGCGCCGCCGTGCAGGTCAAGGCCGCGCTGGAAGCCACCGTGGCCCTGGGCGGCAGCAACTACGTGTTCTGGGGCGGCCGCGAAGGCTATGCCTGCCTGCTGAACACCGACATGAAGCGTGAGCAGGCCCACCTGGCGCGGTTCCTGGCAGTGGCACGCGACCACGGCCGCAGCATCGGCTTCGAAGGCACGTTCCTGATCGAGCCGAAGCCGATGGAGCCGATGCACCACCAGTACGATTTCGACAGCGCCACCGTGGTCGGCTTCCTGCGCCAGCATGGCCTGGATGCGGACTTCAAACTGAACATCGAAGCCAACCACGCCACGCTGTCCGGCCACACCTTCGCCCACGACCTGCAGGTGGCGGCCGATGCCGGGCTGCTGGGCAGCATCGATGCGAACCGGGGCAATCCGCAGAATGGCTGGGATACCGACCAGTTCCCGACCGACCTGTACGACACCGTCGGGGCGATGCTGGTGGTGCTGCGGCAGGGCGGGCTGGGCCATGGCGGGCTGAACTTCGATGCCAAGGTGCGGCGCGAATCAACCGACCCGCAGGATCTGTTCCTGGCCCACATCGGCGGCATGGACGCCTTCGCCCGCGGGCTGGAAGTGGCCCATGCGCTGCTCCAGCAGTCGCCGCTGGAACAGTGGCGGCGCGAGCGCTACGCCAGCTTCGACCAGGGCCCGGGCCAGGCGTTCGCGGCCGGCCAGCTGGGCCTGGATGCGCTGTGCGCGCTGGCCGAACAGAGCGGCCAGCCGCGCCAGCGTAGCGGACGGCAGGAAGCCTATGAGAACCTGCTGAACCAGTACCTGCTGCGCTGAGCAGCAGGCCCTTTCCCTTCGCGGATGAACCCATGTCCACAGCGATTCCTGCAAGCGCCGGCAGCCGCGGCGAAAACACCGCTTTCATCGTCCTGATCAGCTGCGTGGCCACCCTCGGTGGCTTCCTGTTCGGCTTCGACAGCGGGGTGATCAACGGTACGGTCGATGGCCTGCGCCAGGCATTCAATTCCAGCGAGGCAGCGCTGGGCTTCGAGGTGGCCTCGATGCTGCTGGGCTGCGCCATCGGTGCCTTCGTGGCCGGGCGTCTGGGTGACCTGCTGGGCCGCCGCAGCGTGCTGATCATTTCGGCGGTGCTGTTCCTGCTGTCGGCGCTGGGTGCTGGCGCAGCACATGCATCGTGGCTGTTCGTGGCCGCGCGCATGGTCGGCGGCTTCGCGGTGGGCGCGGCCAGCGTGATGTCGCCGGCCTACATTGCCGAAGTCGCCTCGGCGCGCTATCGCGGCAAGCTCGCCACCGTGCAGCAGATGGCGATCATCAGTGGCTTGTTTGCCGCCTTCCTGAGCAACTACCTGCTGGCACGCGCGGCCGGTGCGTCCACCGAGCCGCTGTGGCTAGGGCAGGAGGCCTGGCGCTGGATGTTCTGGATGCAGGCCATTCCCTCGCTGCTGTTCCTGGTGCTGCTGCTGACCATTCCCGAGAGCCCGCGTTTCCTGGTGGCAAAGGGTAGGCACGCGCAGGCCGAAGCGGTACTGGCCCGCCTGTACGGGTCGGCCGAAGCACGGGTGAAGCGCGGCGAGATCGAGGGCAGCCTGGCCCAGGACCAGCACCGGCCGACATTTGCCGACCTGAAGGACAAGGCCAGCGGCAAGCTGCGTGGCATCGTCTGGGTGGGCATCGGCCTGGCGGTGCTGCAGCAGCTGGTGGGCATCAACGTGGTGTTCTACTACGGGGCCGTGCTGTGGCAGGCGGTGGGCTTCTCGGAAAACGACGCGTTGCTGATCAACGTGCTGTCCGGCGCGCTCAGCATCGGCGCCTGCCTGGTGACGGTGCTGCTGATCGACCGGATCGGCCGCAAGCCGCTGCTGTGGATCGGCTCAGTGGGCATGGCGGTATCGCTGGCGCTGATGGTGGTGGCGTTCGCCAGTGGCAGCCTGGTGGACGGGCGCCTGCAGTTGTCCGATGGCATGGGCCGGCTGGCGCTGGTGGCGGCCAACGTCTACGTGGTGTTCTTCAACATGTCCTGGGGCCCGGTGATGTGGGTGATGCTGGGCGAAATGTTCCCGAACCAGATCCGCGGCTCGGCGCTGGCCGTGGCCGGTGCGGCGCAGTGGACATCGAACTTCGCCATCACCGTCACCTTCCCGATGCTGCTGGCCGGCATCGGCCTGGCTGGCGCATACGGCATCTACACCGTGGCCGCCTTCCTCTCCATCTTCTTCGTGGTCCGCTACGTTCGCGAAACCAAGGGCAAGGAACTGGAGCAGATGGAAGGCTGACGGGCTTTGGCTTCGGAGGCGCTGCGTTCGCGCCTCCCGTCTTCGTGGGGGAGGGGGCAGGCAAGCCGCCTTTCGACACATGGGAGGCGGACGCAGGTCTGCGCGTCGGGATTGAATGGGCTGCGGAGGAGCGGGGCTGTTCGTGCCGCCGCCGCGGGAAACTGTCAGGAGGGGGCGGGCCACCCTGGCCTGGACCGTTGGCGCCATGGATGGCGCCACCGAGCACCACGGATGGGCTTTGGCGTGTCCAGGCCAGGGTGGCCCGCCCCCTCGAACGCAGCAACAGGCAGGCGCTACAGCGACCAAGCGTCCGGAGCAGTGAACCCCGGAAAACAGAAAAGCCCGCACATTGGCGGGCTTTTTCGGTTCCTGCTGCGGCGACTGGTGCTCCCTAGGGGACTCGAACCCCTGTTTTAGCCTTGAGAGGGCCACGTCCTAACCACTAGACGAAGGGAGCATGTATGTCGCTGCCGAGGCAGGAGCGGTAGTATAGGTACCTCGATGCCAATGGGCAATCCCGAAACTTCAACCGGAAGCGCCAACATCATTTCCCCTGCTCCATCTCCGTTCAGCCTGCGCGTCATTCCGCGCGACCAGCACACGATCTCCCGCAAGGAGATCAGCCCGAACGCCCTGCGCGTGCTTTATCGCCTGCGCGATGCCGGTTTCGGCGCCTACCTCGTGGGCGGCGCAGTGCGCGACCTGCTGGTCAACGGCCAACCCAAGGATTTCGACGTGGCCACCGACGCCACGCCCGAACAGGTCAAGCAGTTGTTCCGCAACTGCCGCCTGATCGGCCGCCGTTTCCGCCTTGCCCACGTGGTCTTCGGCCGCGAGATCATCGAAGTGGCCACCTTCCGTGCCAACAGCGATGACGGCAGCGGCGACCGCGAAATGGAAAACGGCATGCTGGTGCGCGACAACGTCTACGGCACCATCGAAGACGACGCCGTGCGCCGCGATTTCACCTGCAACGCCCTGTACTACGCCATCGAGGATTTCTCGGTGCGCGATTACGTCGGCGGCTTCGAGGACGTGCAGGCACGCCTGATGAAGCTGATCGGCGATCCCGAACAGCGTTACCGCGAAGACCCCGTGCGCATGCTGCGCGCGGTGCGCCTGGCCGCCAAGCTCGGGTTCCAGATCGAACAGGGCACCGCCGCGCCCATCCCGCAGCTGGCTGGCCTGCTCAACGAAGCGGCCCCGGCACGTCTGTTCGAAGAGGTGCTGAAGCTGTTCCTGTCCGGGCACGGCGTGGCCAGTTTCGAAGGGCTGGAGCGCTACGGCCTGCTGGACGTGCTGTTCCCGGAAAGCGCCAAGGCGCTGAAGTCGAACCGTACCGGCGCATTGCGCCGCATGCTGGTGGAAGGCCTGGCCAACACCGATGCGCGCGTGGCCAACGACGAACCGGTCTCGCCTGCGTTCCTGTTCGCGCTGCTGCTGTGGCCGGCCTACTGCCGTGCCCAGGCCACCCTGCTCAAGCAGGGCGTGGCCCCGGAAGAAGCGCAGCGGCGCGCCGCCGACCGGGTCACGGTGCAGCAGCTGAGCACCATCGCCCTGCCGCGCCGGTTCTCGCTGCCGATGCAGGAAATCTGGCTGCTGCAGTCGCGCTTCAGTTCGCGCCAGCGCAAGCGCGTGTTCCGCACGCTGACCCATCCGCGCTTCCGTGCGGCCTTCGATTTCCTGTCGCTGCGCCAGGTGGCCTCGGCCGAGCACGAGGCCGATGTGCAGTTCTGGCGCGAGGCGCAGGCGCAGTCGGGCAACGAGCTGGAACACTCGCTCGATGCCATGCACGCCGAGGGCGGCGACGAAGAGGGCGCGGCGCCGCGCAAGCGTCGCCGTCGCCGCCGTCGCAGCGGTGGCCCGGGCGGCGCCGCCGAGTAAGTCATGGCCGTTGCATGGATAGGCCTGGGTGCCAACCTGGGCGATGCGGCGGGCACGGTCCGCGCGGCGATTGCCGCGCTGGACACGCTGGCCGGCACCCGCCTGCAGCGGGCGTCGCAGCTGTATGCCACCCCGGCCTGGGGCAACGAAGACCAGCCGCCGTTCGTCAATGCGGTGGCGGCCGTGGATACCGCGCTGGCGCCGCTGGACCTGCTGCAGGCCCTGCTGGCGCTGGAGCAGCGGTTCGGCCGGGTGCGCGACCCGGCCGTGCACTGGGGGCCGCGCGCGCTGGATCTGGACCTGCTGTTGTACGGCCAGCAGACCGTGGACGTGCCTGCGCTGCAGGTGCCGCATCCGTACCTGCACCAGCGCGCCTTCGTGCTGGTGCCGCTGGCGGAAATCGCGCCGGAACTGACCATTCCCGGCCATGGCAGCGTGCAGGACGCAGTGATGCGGGTCGATGCCTGCGGGATCGCGCCGATAGGGTGATAATGCCCGGGTTATCTCCCCCGGTTATCAGCACATGAGCACCCACGCAGACAGCAAGCCCTGGACCGTACCCGCGCTGGCCGAAGCCAAGCGCAATGGCCAGAAGCTGGTCATGTTGACCGCCTACGACGCAGGCTTTGCCCGCACTTTCGACGCCAATGGCGTGGACCTGATCCTGATCGGCGATTCGCTGGGCATGGTCGTGCAGGGCCACGATTCCACCCTGCCGGTGACCGTGGCGGACATGGTCTACCACACCCGTGCGGTGTCGCGCGTGCTGCAGCGGGCGCTGCTGGTGGCTGACCTGCCGTTCGGCGCCGATGCCACCCCGGAACGTGCGCTGGACGCCTCGCTGCAGCTGCTGCAGGCCGGTGCCGAGATGGTCAAGATCGAAGGTGCCGGCTTCAAGGTCGACATCGTGCGCTACCTGGTGGAGCGCGAGATTCCGGTGTGTTCGCACCTGGGTCTGACCCCGCAGTCGGTGCTGCGCCTGGGCGGCTTCAAGATCCAGGGCCGTGGCGATGCCGCGCGCCAGCTGGTGGAAGACGCAAAGGCCGTGGCCGCCGCCGGTGCCACCCTGATCGTGCTCGAATGCATGCCGACCCCGGTGGCGGCTGAAGTGACCGCCGCAGTGGACGTACCGACCATCGGCATTGGCGCCGGCCCGCATTGCGATGGCCAGGTGCTGGTGCTGCACGATTTCATCGGCCTGGACAGCGGCCACCGCCGTCCGAAGTTCGTCAAGGACTTCCTGGCCGAAGGCGGTTCGGTGGCCGGTGCCACCCGCGCCTACGCCGACGCCGTGCGCGACGGCAGCTTCCCCGGCGAACAGCACGCCTACGCCCAATGATCCAGACCTTCAACGAACTTGGCGCACTGCGCGAACAGATCGCCCAGTGGAAGCAGCAGGGCCTGCGCGTGGCGCTGGTGCCGACCATGGGCAACCTGCACGGCGGGCACCATTCGCTGGTGGCCCTGGCCCGGCAGTACGCCGACAAAGTGGTGGCCAGCATCTTCGTCAACCCGACCCAGTTCGGGCCGAACGAAGATTTCAGCCGCTACCCGCGCACGCCCGAGGCCGACGTGGCCGGGCTGGAGCAGGTCGGTTGCGATGCGGTGTGGCTGCCCAGCGTCGAGGCGATGTACCCGCTGGGCGTGGACAAGACCACGCAGATGCACGCCCCCGGCGTGAGCGAAGTGCTGGAAGGCGCCAGCCGCCCGGGCCACTTCGATGGCGTCTGCACGGTGGTGGCGCGCCTGTTCCTGCAGGTGCAGCCGGACGTCGCCGTGTTCGGCCGCAAGGACTACCAGCAGCTGGCGGTGATCAAGCAGATGGTGGCCGAGCTGTCCTTCCCGATCCAGATCGTCGGTGCCGAGATCGTGCGTGACGACGATGGCCTGGCCAAGAGCTCGCGCAACCAGTACCTGGATGCGCAGCAGCGACCGCTGGCCACCACGATCCACCGCACCCTGCTGGGCATGCGCGAAGGCTATGTGGCCGGGCACACGCGGGCGCAGATTGAAGCCGATGCCACCGCCGCACTGCAGGCTGCCGGCTTCCAGGTCGACTACGCGGTGCTGCGCACGCCGGAGCTGGCCGAACCGACCTTCGACGGCGGCGGCCGGGTGGCGCTGATTGCTGCCCGCCTGGGCAGCACACGGTTGATCGACAACCTGGAATTCTGAATTCCGCACGATGGGTAGCGGGGGGGGCGGGGGGCCGGCGCGCCCCCCGGGCCCGTCGGCGCGGAATGGG
>NZ_JACVUD010000094.1:0-16637 GCF_016624905.1 Stenotrophomonas sp. S49
TACTTGCGGCGTCCCCGCAGTCCGACACCGCCCCGCCATCCCACGGAATGCCCGACTTTGACGTTGCCGTTGCCGTTGCTCCGGCTTTAAGCAGATGCAGGGCTGCAAGCCCTGCCGAACCCCCTCAGGCGGCCGGGGGGCAGTAGGCTTTGATGGCGGCTTCGGCCAGGCCCTTCTGTGCGGTGCGCTGTTCCGGGGTCAGGGCCGTGTCGGCCTTGCCATCGCCATCGGTGTCCTGCATCACCGGACCGCTACCCTCCAGCAGGGTCACGTTGGCACGCGCCGTGCTGCACTGCTCCGGCACCGGGGCCGCTTCCGCAGCGGGCGCCGCCGGGGTCTGCGGGCTGCGTGCCTGCTCGCGGGTTTCGTATTTCGCACCGGCCGGCGGCGTCTCCGAATACTGGGTCACGCCCTTGGCGTCCTTCCACTTGTAGACCGGGCCGGCCTGCGCCGTGGCCGTGGCCAACAACAGCAGGAAACCAAGGCAGGGCAGGGCACGCATGGCAAACTCCACAGAATGGGCGTAGAACGCCGATTGCAGCATTGCCGCCGACCGCTGGCAAGTCGATTAAACTGGATTCCATGGACCCGATCACACCGCCGCCGCGTTCGCGCACGATTTACCTGCTGCCCAACCTGTTCACCACTGCCGGTCTGTTCTCCGGCTTCTACGCGATCATCGCCGCGGCCAACGACCAGTTCGTCAATGCGGCCATCGCCGTGTTCGTGGCGGCGGTGATGGATGGCCTGGACGGGCGCGTGGCGCGCCTGACCGGTACCAGCAGCGAATTCGGCGTGCAGTACGACTCGCTGGCCGACCTGGTCAGCTTCGGCATGGCCCCGGCGCTGGTGATGTACCACTGGTCGCTGTCCGAACTGAAGCTGGACGGTGAACTGGCTGGCCGCCTCGGCTGGGCCGTCGCCTTCCTGTACGCCGCCTGCGCGGCGCTGCGCCTTGCCCGCTTCAACACCCAGGTGGCGGTGGTCGACAAGCGCTGGTTCGTCGGCCTGGCCAGCCCGGCTGCGGCCGGCTTGATGATGTCCTTCGTCTGGGCCTTTGCCGATGGCACCCTGGGCTGGAGCGGCGACCAGCTGCGCTACGTTGCGCTGGCGGTCACCGTGGTGGCGGCCCTGTTGATGGTCAGCCGGGTGCGCTTCTGGAGCTTCAAGGGCGGTGCTGCCAAGGGCACCCGCTCCGATCGTGTGCCGTTCCTGGTGCTGGCCCTGGTCCCGATCGCCATCGCCATTGCGGTCATTGATCTGCCGCGCGTGCTGCTGGCCGTGGGCGTGTTGTACGCGTTGTCCGGCCCGGTGATGTGGGCGCTGCAACGCCTGCGCAAGAAGTCCGAGGCCGCGTGAGCCAGGACCTGCCCGTGTTGTGGTCACCGGCCCAGCAGGCCTGGCTGCAGGCTATGGGCTACACCGTGTTCCACGACGGCCAGCTGGCCGCCGAGCTGGACGCGGCGCTGCAGTTGAGCGTGGCCGAAGCCGAGGCGGCGTCGACGCCTGCCCCGGAACCGGCGCGATCCGCACCGCGCATGGCGCCTGCCGACAGCGCCGATGTTCCGTTCGAACCGCGTGCCGAGCGCGCCGCTGCGCCGCGGCGGCCGCCACCGGTGGCCGCCCCGGATACCGCGCCGGCGGCCACGCGGCCGCAGCCCTCGGGCAACGCGCGGCAACCGGCAGTACGGCTGCCCGACCGCCTGCAGATCGCCCTGCTGCGTGCATCGGGCTGCAATCCGAATGACCCGGCCACGCAGGCATTGATGGACAGCTGGCCGCTGGAAACCTTGCGCCGTGACCCGGCCGCCAAGCGTGCGCTGTGGCCGCAGCTGCGCGCGCTGCGCAAGCGGGGCACGCCATGAGCGCGGTCGCCCAGCCGGGGCCGGTCAGCCTGCGCGCGCTGCGCGAGAATGATCTCAATGCGGTCATGGCCATCGAGGTGCGCGGCTACCCGTACCCCTGGACCCGTGGCATTTTCCTGGACTGCCTGCGCGCGGGTTACCCCGGGCTGGCGATGGAACAGGACGGCCTGCTGATCGGCTATGGCGTGTTGAGCCTGGCTGCTGACGAGGCGCACGTGCTCAACATCTGCATCGATCCGCTGGTGCAGTCGCGCGGCCTGGGCCGGCAGTTGCTGCGTGCGCTGGTCGAGATGGCGCGCAACCGTGGCGCGCAGCGCGTGTTCCTGGAAGTGCGGCCGTCGAACACGCCGGCGCTGCGGCTGTACCACAGCGAAGGCTTCAACGAGATTGGCCGGCGCCCGCGTTACTACCCGGCGGCGCAGGGCCGCGAAGATGCGCTGGTGATGGCCATCGAGCTGGTGGCTGACGACGTGCAGGTCATGCCGCCGCTGTAGTAGCCGCTGCGCTCGCCGGGCATGTCCCGGCGCTACCCGGGTGCCAACCGCAGTGCCAGCACCCCGCCCACGATCAACCCGGCCGCCAGCCAGCGTGCGCGCGGCACGCGTTCGCGCAGCAGGAACACGGAGATCAGCAGGGCGAAGACGATGGACGATTCGCGCAGCGCGGACACCATCGCTACCGGTACCTGGGTCATCGCCCACAGCGCCATCGCGTAAGAGGCGGTGGTGCCGATGCCACCGGCCACGCCCAGCGGCCAATGCTGGCGTGCGTAGGCCAGCACGGCGCGGCGGCGGGTGTACAGCGCCCACGCCGGCAGCGGGATGCCCGACAGCAGGAACAGCCACAGCGTGTAGGCCAACGCGTTGCCTGACTGCCGTGCGCCATGCGCATCGACCAGCGTATAGGTGGCGATCATCAGCGCGGTCAGCAGGGGCAGGCCGAGCTGGCCGCCGCGTGCGCCCAGCGCCATGCACAGGATGCCGGTGCTGACCAGCACCACGCCCAGCCAGGCGGCAGGCGGCAGCGACTGGCCGAGCAGGCTGCCGGCCAGTGCGACCAGGATCGGCGCGCAACCGCGCATCAGCGGGTAGGCCAGGCTCATGTCCACCTGCTGGTAGCAGCGCGCCACCAGCCCGTAGTAGATCACCTGCAATACCACCGAGGCCGCCAGCCAGGGCCAGCTGTCGGCTGCGGGAAACGGCAGCAAGGGCAGGGCGGCCGCCGACAGCAACGCGGCGCTGCCGGTAACCAGCACCGTGCCGAGGAATTTGTCTGGTCCGCGTTTGACGATCGCGTTCCAGCTGGCATGCAGCGCAGCAGCGGCCAGCACCAGCAGGAAGATGGAAAGTGGCATCGCCCGATGATGCCATGTGGACGAAACGGAAACGCCGGGCAGTGCCCGGCGTTTCCATTCGCGGTAGCGCCGGGCCATGCCCGGCGTTTCCATTCGCGGTAGCGCCGGGCCATGCCCGGCGGGATCCCCGGCGGTTACAGCTTCGCGCGCTGTTCCTGCAGACCCGCCAACTGGGTGTTCCAGTCGACCAGGCGCACGCGCTCCTGCTCGACCACGGCCGGCGGCACCTTGTCGGTGAACTTGGCCAGCTTGGTCTCGCTCTTTTCCTTCTCGCCTTCCACGCGCTTGATCTCCTTGTCCAGGCGCGCGCGCTCGGCATCCAGGTCGACCAGGCCTTCCAGCGGCACCAGCAGCTTCAGCTCGCCCACAATCGCGGCGGCGGCCGGCGGTGCGCTTTCGCCTTCGGCCAGCCACTGGATGCTGTCCAGCTTCAGCAGGAACGACAGCGAGGCGCTGAAGCGTTCGATGCGCACGCGATCCTGTTCGAGGCCGGCCTGCAGGCGCAGCGGCACCAGCTTGGACGGAGCCACGTTCAGTTCGCTGCGCACGCGGCGCACCGCGCTGATCACCGCCTTCAGCCATTCCACGTCGGCCTCGGCCTGGGCGAAATCACCGGCGAATTCGTCGGCGGTCGGGTACGGGCGCAGCGACAGCGTGGTTTCGGCCAGACCCAGGCGCGGGGCCAGCTGCTGCCACAGCTGTTCGGTGATGAACGGGGTAAGCGGGTGCAGCAGGCGCAGCAGCGCTTCCAGCACGTACAGCAGGGTGTGGCGGGTGCTGTCGGCATCGGCGGCGTCGGCACCGTTCAGCGCCGGCTTGCTCAGTTCCAGGAACCAGTCGCAGAACTCGTTCCAGGCGAACTCATACAGGCACTGCGCCAGCAGGTCGAAGCGGTAGTTGGCGTAATGGCCCTGCGCCTCGGCCGACACCGCGGCCAGGCGCGCCAGGATCCAGCGCTCGGCATCGGTGCGCGGGGTCGGCACGCCGGTGAACGCAGCACCCTCGGTGTTCATCAGGGTGAAGCGGCTTGCGTTCCACAGCTTGTTGCAGAAGTTCTTGTAGCCCTCGGCGCGGTTCATGTCGAACTTGATGTCGCGGCCGTGGGTGGCCAGCGCGGCAATGGTGAAGCGCAACGCGTCGGCACCGTGGGCAGCAATGCCGTCCGGGAACTCCTTGCGGGTGGCCTTCTCGATCTTCTCCACCATCTTCGGCTGCATCAGGCCGCCGGTGCGCTTGGCCACAAGGTCGTCGATGCTGATGCCGTCGATGATGTCCAGCGGGTCAAGCACGTTGCCCTTGCTCTTGGACATCTTCTGGCCCTGGCCGTCGCGGATCAGGCCGGTGAAGTAGACGTCCTTGAACGGGATCTTCCCGGTCAGATTGTCGGTGGCCATGATCATGCGGGCCACCCAGAAGAAGATGATGTCGAAGCCGGTGACCAGCACCGACGACGGCAGGTAGCGGTCGAAGCCGCGCTCGGCCATGGCCTGCTCGTTCGGCCAGCCCAGGGTCGAGAACGGCCAGATCTGCGAGGAGAACCAGGTTTCCAGCACGTCGCTTTCCTGGGTCAGCAGCACGTCGCTGCCCAGGTTGTGCTTTGCGCGCACTTCGTCTTCGCTTCGGCCCACGTAGCAGTTGCCGGTGGCGGCATCGAACCAGGCCGGAATGCGGTGGCCCCACCACAGCTGGCGGCTGATGCACCAATCCTGGATGTTGGTCATCCAGTGGCGGTAGGTGTTGATCCAGTTCGGCGGCACGAACGCGATGCTGCCGTTCTCCACCAGTTCCAGGCCACGACGCGCCAGTTCGTCCATCTTCACGAACCACTGGTCGGTCAGGTAGGGCTCGATCACCTGGCCGGTGCGGTCGCCGCGCGGCACCTGCAGCTTGTGCGCCTTGGTTTCCACCAGGACGCCCAGGTCTTCCAGTTCGGCCAGCACGGCCTTGCGCGCTTCGTAGCGGTCCAGGCCCTGGAAGCGTTCGGGCGCGTTTTCATTCAGCGCCGCCACCGGGGTGAACAGGTTGATCATCGGCAGGCTGTGGCGCACGCCCACCTGGTAATCGTTGAAATCGTGCGCCGGGGTGACCTTGACCACGCCGGTACCGAACGCGCGGTCCACGTAGTCATCGGCGATCACCGGCACGCGGCGGCCGGTCAGCGGCAGCACCACCTGCTTGCCGATCAGGTGCGCATAGCGCTCGTCTTCCGGGTGCACCATCACCGCGGTATCGCCCAGCAGGGTTTCCGGGCGGGTGGTGGCCACCACCAGGTAATCGCGGGTTTCGCGCAGGGTTTCCACGCCGTCGGCATCGCGCTCGACGTGCTCGTAGCTCAGGCCCTCGTCCAGCGTGTAGGCGATCGACCACAGGAAGCCGTCTTCCTCGGCGCTCTCCACTTCCAGGTCGGAAATGGCGGTCTTCAGCACCGGGTCCCAGTTCACCAGGCGCTGGCCACGGTAGATCAGGCCCTGCTCGTGCCAGCGCACGAAGGCCTCGACCACCGCTGCAGACGGCTGCGGGTCCATGGTGAAGGTGCTGCGCGACCAGTCGGCCGAAGTGCCCAGGCGGCGCATCTGCCGCTCGATGGTGTCACCGGACTGCTGCTTCCACTCCCACACCTTGCCGATGAAGCCTTCGCGGCCCAGCGAATCGCGGGTCTCGCCCTTGCCTTCCAGCGCCAGGTTGCGGCTGACCACCATTTCGGTGGCGATGCCGGCATGGTCGGTACCGACCTGCCACAGCGTGTCGTAGCCGCGCATGCGGTGGTAGCGCACCAGCGCATCCATCAGGGTCTGCTGGAAGGCATGGCCCATGTGCAGGGTGCCGGTCACGTTCGGCGGCGGCAGCAGGATGGTGTAGGGCTCACCCTGGCCGGACGGCTTGAAGTGGCCGGCGTCTTCCCAGGCCTTGTAGAGGTCGGTCTCGAAGGACGTCGGGTCGTAGCTGGAGGCGAGTTGGGTCATGCGGGGGAACCAGGAGGTAATCGTTGAAGGATCAGGGCGCGGCAGCGGCCCATCAAGGGGGCCGGCGCGGCCTTACATGTCGTGCTTGTTCAGGTCGTAGCCGGCGGTCTTGTACTGGCGCCAGCGCTCGCGCAGCGGTTCGCGCGCTTCCGGGTCAGCCGGCACCACTTCCAGCACGCGCTCGCACTGGCCCAGCCAGGGCTCGTCGCGCAGGTTGATCACCAGCGGGCGCATCGGCGCTTCGTCGCCGGGGATGGAAATGAGCACCACGGCCTCTTCCTCGTCCACGTCCTCGCCCACGATCTGGTGCGGGATGTAGGCGTCCTCGTCGAAGGACCAGAGCAGTTCGTCCAGTTCTTCGGCCTGGGCCTGGTCGCGGGCCAGCACCAGGGCGGGCAGCCCGGCGTCGTTGGCCTTGCGCGCCAGTTCGCAGACCAGGCGCAGCGGCTCGGTCAGGAAACGGGGCTTGGCGATCAGGTAGAAATCAGCGCGGGGCATGGCAGGGTCCGGGTCGGGCAGGGGCCCGGCGTGCCGGGCGGGGGCAGGCCGGAGGATGCCCCGGCCGGCAGGCGCCGGCCAGGGGCAGGTACGGCATCAGGCGCGGGCGACCTGGTCCAGCAGCCACTGGCTGAGCAGGCCCACCGGGCGGCCGGTGGCCATGCCACGCTTGCCTTCGTCGCTGGCCACGCCGGCGATGTCCAGGTGCGCCCAGCGCTGCCCTTCGGCAAAGCGCGACAGGAAGCAGCCGGCGGTGATGGCGCCGGCCCAGCGGCCGCCGATGTTGTAGACGTCGGCGAAGGTCGAATCCAGCATCGGCTGGTACTCGTCCCACAGCGGCAGGCGCCAGGCGCGGTCGAACACGTGCTCGCCGGCGGCCAGCAGTTCGTTGGCCAGGTCGTCGTGCTTGCTCATCAGGCCGGCGGTCTGGTGGCCCAGGGCGACCAGGCAGGCGCCGGTCAGGGTGGCCACGTCCACCAGCGCCTGCGGTTCGAAGCGCTGTGCGTAGGTCAGCGCGTCGCACAGGATCAGGCGGCCTTCGGCGTCGGTATTGCCCACTTCGATGGTCTTGCCCGACATCGAGGTGATCACGTCGGACGGGCGGTAGGCATTGCCGTCAATGGCGTTTTCCACGGCCGGCACCACCACCACCAGGTTCAGCGGCAGCTTGGCCTTCACGGCCGCGACGAAGGTGCCGATGACGTTGGCGCCACCGCACATGTCGTACTTCATTTCCTCGATGCCGCCCTGGGTCTTCAGGTTCACGCCACCGGTATCGAAGGTGATGCCCTTGCCGACCAGCACGTAGGGCTTGGCGTCGCCGCCGCCGGACCACTTCAGCACCACCAGGCGCGGGCGGTTGGCCGAGCCACGGGCCACGGCCAGCAGCGAGCCCATGCCCAGCGCTTCCATCTGGGTTTCGTCGAGGATGTCGGCCTCGGCCCCCTCGTGCTCAGCGGCGAACTTCACGCCCACTTCAGCCAGGTAGGCCGGGGTGCAGTAGTTCGGCGGCAGGTTGCCCAGTTCGCGGGCGAACTCCACGCCGGCGGCGATGGCCTGGCCCTGGGCCAGGGCCTGGGCGTCATCACCGGCGATGGCCAGCTGGGCCAGACCAGCGTCATCGGCCTTCTTCTTGCCCAGGGTGGCGGTGTAGCGGTAGGCGGCGTGGTCGGCGGCAATGACCGCCTGGCGGATCGCCCAGGCCGCGTCGCGGTCCTTGATGGCCACTTCGGACAGGGTGAACAGCGCGCTGCGGGCGGCGCCGCCCTTCAGCGCGCGCACGGCGTCGCCAACGGCCTTCAGGTACTGCGGCACGCCGAAACGGGCGGCATCGCCCAGGCCGACCACCAGTACGCGCGGGGCGGTCACGCCCGGCAGGTCGTGCAGCAGGGTGGTGGCGCCGGTCTTGCCGGACAGGTCGCCGCGCTGGGCCAGGGCGGCCAGGCGGCCGCCACTGGCGGCGTCCAGCGCCTGCGCGGCCGGGGTCAGGCTGTGGTCGGCATAGGCGCCGACCACCAGGCAGTCAACGGTGGCGGCAGCCGGAGCGAGGTGGTTCAGGGTGAATTCGAGGGCCATTGAGCAGATTCCATTGGCGAGTCCGTACAATCGCAGGCCGTTTACGCCCAGACAGTAGACTGGGCGGCACCGCGAACGAACCCCAGAGTTTAAACCACCGCCCCATGCTGAAGCTCGACCGATACCTGCTGGGCGATTTCGTCCAGAGTTTCCTGGCTACCCTGATCGTCCTGCTGGTGGTCAGCGTGGGCGGCGTGCTGGTGGACATCCTCGGCAACATCGCCGACGGACGCCTGCCGGCCAAGCTGCTGTTCTCACAGCTGGGCCTGCAGTTCATCGCCTACATGCCGCTGATCCTGCCGTTGGCGCTGATGCTGGGCCTGCTGCTGGCCATCGCCCGGCTCTACCGCGATTCGGAAATGGCGGTGATCACCGCCATTGGCGTGGGCCCCAAGCGCCTGCTGCGCCCGCTGCTGATGCTGGTGGTGCCGGTGGTGCTGGTGGTGGGCGCCTGTTCGCTGTGGCTGGGCCCCTGGGCCGGGCGCACCGCCGAACAGATGATCCAGGACGCCAACCGCAGCGTGCTGATGGCCGGCCTGGAGCCGGGCCGGTTCACCCCGCTGCCCAATGGCGGGGTGGTCTACCTGTCCTCGATCTCGCCCGATGGCACCCAGCTGGGCAAGGTGTTCCTGCAGCGGCAGAAGGACAACCGCCTGGAAGTGGTGTCCGCCGCCGGCGGCCGCATGTACTTCGAAGGGGCGCGCCAGCGCTTCCTGGAACTGGACGACGGCCACCAGCTGGAGGGCCCGCTGGCCGGCGCGCTGGACTACCGGCTGGCCACCTTCGCCCGCAATGACGTGGCCCTGCCCGACGGCACCGAGGCGCGCAAGGACGATGATCCGGAGCTGATGGCGACCACGAAGCTGATCGGCGATGACCGCCCCGAGGCCCAGGCCCAGCTGCACCGCCGCCTGGCGCCGCCGCTGATCGCACTGGCCTTCGCCCTGCTGACCGTGCCGCTGGGGCGCAGCTCGCCGCGCCAGCAGCGCTACGGGCGCATGATGCTGGCCCTGCTGGCCTACATGGTGGGCACCAACCTGACCTTCATCGGCGCCGGCTGGATCGCCGACGGCAGGATTCCCGGCGCACTGGGCCTGTGGTGGCTGACCCTGCCGCTGCTGGCGTTCGCCATCTGGATGTACGCGCGCGATGGCCGCCTGGCCCGCCCGAAGGGAGGCCGCGCATGAAGCTGCGCCCGATGCGTTTCGATTTCTACCTGGGCCGTGCGGTGTTCACCACCGTGCTGCTCACCTGGGCGGTGCTGACCGGCCTGGACGTGGTCATGGCCTTCTCCGGTGAGTTCAAGGACATCGGCAAGAACGGCTATTCGCTGGGCCACGCTGCGGCATGGGTGCTGTACACCGTGCCCCGCCGCGCCTACACCTTCTTCCCCACCGCCGCGGTGATCGGCGCCCTGATGGGGCTGGGCCAGCTGGCGGCTACCTCTGAACTGACCGCGCTGCGCGCCCTGGGCCTGTCGCGCAAGCGCCTGAGCGTGTCGGTGGCCATCGCCCTGTCGTTGCTGACCGGGCTGATGGTGATCAGCGCCGAGACCGTGGGCCCGTGGGGCCAGAACCGTGCCGACGCGCTGAAGATGAGCGCCAAGTGGGGCACCGACATCGCCGTGGCCCGTTATTCGGGCATGTGGGCGCGCGAGGGCGATACCTTCCTGAACGCGGCCAGCGGCGAAGAGCAGCTGGTGGGCGAGAAGGGCACGCGGCTGATCCTGCGCGATGTACGCCTGTACCAGATTGCCGACGACGGCCGCATTGCCACGCTTACCCATGCCGCAACTGCCGAGCACGACAAGGACGGCTGGGTGCTCACCGGCGTGCGCCGCGATACCTTCGGCGAACGCTCGGCCACCCGCCAGGAAGTGGCCCGCGAACCGTGGAATTCGAAGCTGGATGCCGGCGCGCTGGCCACCGGCATCGCCAAGCCGCGCAACCTGAGCGTGTCCGAGCTGAGCACCAGCATTGCCTACCGCGAGCGCAACGGCCTGGATGCGCGTGATTTCGAGGATGTGTACTGGAGCCGCTGGTTCTACCCGGTGAACGTGCTGGCGCTGTGCCTGGCCGCCGTGCCGTTCGCCTTCGGTTCGCTGCGCAGCGGCGGCATGGGCAAGCGCCTGTTCCTGGGCATCCTGTTCGCGCTGGGCTTCTGGCTGCTGCAGTTGTTCTTCGGCCGCATGGCCGGTGCGTTGAAGTTCGATTACCGCATTGCCTACGCGTTGCCGCCCATCGTCATGCTGGCGGTGTCCGGCTGGCTGTTCCGGCGCCGGTAGCGTCGAGCTTGCTCGACGAACCCAGCACGTAGCGTCGAGCTCCAGCGTCTCGGCGCCCGAACGTCGTTTCAAAGGACCCGGCAGGTCCGCGCCTTTCCGCGCGGGCCCTGCCTTTATCGCGAGCGCGCGCGTTGCGCATCTCGCTCCACTTCAAGGATGAACATGATCCGCGCACGTCTGCTTCCCTCGCTTGCCGCCCTGCTGTTGCTGGTGGGCTGTTCTGGTCCGGTCGATTTCGAGATCGACAACCCCACCGACACGCCGGTTACCCTGACCATCGACGCGCAGCCGCACGTCATCCCGGCGCACACCACGGTACCGGTCAGCCTGGAGCCCGGTCAGCACCGGCTGCAGAGCGAGAAGATCGGCACGGTGCGCATGGTGGTCTATGCCGATGGCATCGGTGGCCTGATCAACCCGACGTTGGGCGAGTACGTGATCGTCACCGAGCAGTACGTCACCAACAAGACCAATTCCGGCGGGCTGGTGTCGAAGGTCGAGCTCAATGACGTGGAGATCGACGGCCCGTACGTGAAGGCGACCGGCCTGTTCATTCCGCGCAGCTGGGATGTGGGCCTGCTGGGCGAACTGCCGACCACGGTGGTCTCCAACAGCCCGGACACGTCGTCGGACTACCGCACCAAGCTCTTCAACGTGCCCGGTTTCTTCGAATACCTGGACGCCGAGGACGATCTGCGGGCCGCTTTCGGGCCCCTGGGCTACCAGCCGCCGCAGGCGACGGTCGCGTTCACCGCCGTCAGCCTGCCGGAGCTTCCGGCCGCGTTCGAGGAACAGGGCAAGCCGATGCGCGACCTGTACGCGCAGTACCTGGCCGCCAGCGATGCCGGTGAGCAGAAGCGCCTGAAGAAGGCCAGCCTGAAGCTGTGGCAGGAATTCGCCCAGGCCCAGGGCAAGCTCAACGGCAAGATTCCGGTGCCCGATGACGTCAAGGCCACCGCGTTCTCGTCGCAGTTCTTCGAACTGTGGGCGCAGCCGGCGGTGATCCTGCCCGACGCCTGACCCGCGTGCGGCGTAGTCGAGCAAGCTCGACTCTACTTCGGTAGCGCCGGGCCATGCCCGGCGGATTCCTTCAGCGCTTGGGCACCCGCACCATGCGGGTGCCGCTGGCGCGGTCGTGCCAGGTCAGGCGTTCGCGATCCAGCCACGCCCACCAGAACCCCAGTCCGCCCAGCAGCAGCGACAGCGTGCCCATGGCAAAACGCCGCCACAACTGGCCGCGCCGCAGCGCGGTGCCATCGCGCGTTTCCAGCTTCAGCCGCCACGGGCGCATGCCCAGCGTCTGCCCGCCGCGCCGCCAACTGGCCGTGGCATAGGCACCGGTGATGACCCAGCACACCGCCCACAGCAGCCACTGCCACGCACTGAACGGTGCGATGTTTTCGCGCTGCGCATGGCCACTGACCGTATAGGCCACGGTGAACACCGTGCCGGCCAGCATCCACAGCGCCAGCACCGGCCACAGGTCGTAGAACAGGGCCAGCAGGCGCCACAGCAGCAACGTGCGGGGGCGATCGGAACCGGGCGCGGCCACGGGGGCCGTTTCACTGGCGGGGCTGGACATGCGCCGAGCATACGCAAAGCTGGCCCTGCCCGCAGCGGCCCACGTATCCTGCGCGCATGGCCGTAGTTTCCACCCCCGCCGAGCGTCGCCAGCTGGTCCAGCAACTGCCCGAACCGCGCGCCGACGACAGCGTGCGCATCCAGCGTTTCCTGGACGCGGCCTGGGCCGAGAACGGCCTGGCCCGTGCCACCCTGGACAGCTATCGGCGCGATCTGGAAGGCCTGGCGCGCTGGCTGGATGGTCGCGATGGCGGACTGGCCGGGGTAGAGCGCCCGGGCCTGTTCGATTACCTGGCCTGGCGCACGCGTCATGGCTGGTCGCCGCGCAGCAACGCCCGCCTGCTGTCGGCGCTGCGCGCCTTCTTCGCCGATGCGGTGCGCCGTGGCGAGCGCAGCGAGGACCCCAGTGCGCTGCTGGACCCACCGAAGCTGCCGCGCCTGCTGCCCAAGGCCCTGGCCGAGAGCCAGATCGATGCGCTGCTGGCGGCACCGGATATCGACAGCCCGCTGGGCCTGCGCGACCGCGCCATGCTGGAACTGATGTACGCCGCGGGCCTGCGCGTGAGTGAACTGGTGCTGCTGCCGGCCACGGCCGTGAACCTGCGCCAGGGCGTGCTGCGGGTGACCGGTAAGGGCAGCAAGGAACGCTTGGTGCCGCTGGGCGAAGAGTCGCAGGACTGGCTGGAACGTTACCTGCACGACGCGCGCCCGCTGATGGTGGGCAAGGGCAAGGTGCAGGCCCTGGCCGATGGGCAGACGCCGTTGTTCATCGAACCCAGCCTGCACGCACTCACCCGGCAGGCGTTCTGGTACCTGGTCAAGCGGCACGCGCAGGTGGCCGGCATCGATCCGGCGCGGATCAGCCCGCATGGCCTGCGCCACAGCTTCGCCACCCACCTGCTGAACCGCGGTGCAGACCTGCGCGCGCTGCAGATGCTGCTGGGCCACAGCTCGCTGTCCACCACCCAGATCTACACGCTGGTGGCGCGCGAGCACCTGCAGCAGCTGCACGCCCGCCACCACCCACGCGGCTGAGTGGGCGGCTGAACCCGCGCGCGGGTGTGTGCTCGCGTTCGCGGTGCCACTTCCGGGCCTGTGTCAGAATCGCAAGTCATCTTCCCAGCAGGTTGCTCCATGCTCCGATTCGCCATTGCCGCTGTGTTCGGCGCGCTCAGCCTGACCGCCTGTGCACAGCCGGCACCACCCGCCGCCAAGGCCCCTGCTGCTGCGGCCCCACGGCTGGCGGCGGCCAACCCTGCCGCTGAACAGGCAGTGCGCACCGCGCTGTCGGCGCTGAACCCGGGGTTCACCATCGACTACATCGGCGCGGCGCCGTTCCCCGGCTTCCGCGAAGTGCTGGTGTCGGGCCAGCTGCTGTACGTGTCCGACGATGGCCGCTACCTGTTCCAGTCGCAGCCGTATGACACCCAGGCACGCGGGCCGGCCAACAGTGCCGGGCTGCTGGATTACCGGCGTGGCCTGCTGGCCAAGGCCAACCATGGCGACCGCATCGTGTTCGCCGCGCCGAATGCCAAGTACACCATCAGCGTGTTCACCGACATTGAGTGCGGGTACTGCCGCAAGCTGCACCAGGACATCGCCGAGCTCAACCGCAACGGCATCACCGTGGAATACCTGGCGTTCCCGCGCATGGGGCTGGGCAGCAAGGACTACACCGACATGATCTCGGTCTGGTGCGCGGCCGACCGCCGCCAGGCACTGACCAACGCCAAGCGCGGTGGCAGTGTGCCGGCCAAGAACTGCACCAACCCGGTGGCCATGCAGTACGCACTGGGCCAGCAGCTGGGCGTGAATGGCACGCCGGCCATCTTCGCGCCCGACGGCACCCAGCTGGGCGGCTACCTGCCGCCGGCACAGCTGCGCGCCGCGCTGGAAAAGCTGTCGGCCAAGCGTTGATTGCAATGCCGCCGGGCGTGACCCGGCGCTACCGTGGATCGCGTTGGTAGCGCCGGGCCACGCCCGGCGGATGTCGCACGTTTTCCTTATTTCAAGCCATCACTGACCGCCTTGGTCAGCGTGCCCTGCGCATCGTCGCCGCTGAATTCCCAGACGAACGCGCCGCCCAGGCCCTGGGTCTTCACGTACCCCATCTTGCGGGTGATGTTGGCCGGGGTGTCGAAGCTCCACAGCGTGCTGCCGTTGTAGATCCAGGTGGCACCGGCAGTGTTGTCGGTGTAGCTGGACCACGCCAGGTTCTTCAGCACCTTCCAGTCTTCGATGCCCGCTTCGTAGGTACCCGGCGCCGCACCGGTGGCGGTCTGGTACAGCCCGTTGTTGGCATTGGCCACCCCGGTCCAGCCACGCCCGTAGTAGCCGATGCCCAGGTTCAACTTGGCTGCCGGCACGCCGCGGCTGATGAACGCCTCGATCGCATCGTTGCTGTTGTACTGCGCGGTATCACCGGTGGACGGATCATTCGGCGAATCGAACAGCGCCGAGTGGTGATTGGTCTTCGCATCCCACGCGCCGTGGAAGTCGTAGGTCATCACGTTGATGTAGTCCAGGTACGGGTGGTAGGCGGCCGGGTCGGTCACCCGCACCTTGTCGATGCCGGCACCCACCGCCACGGTCAACAGCAGCCCGGGGCGCACCGCATCCAGCTGGCGGCGGAACTCGGCCAGCAGCGCGGTGAAGTTGGCGTTGTCCTCCGGCGTGCCGCAGGCCAGGCCACACGCCACCGGGTATTCCCAGTCGATGTCGATGCCGTCGAACACACCCAGTGCCGCACCGGTGCCACCTGCGCCGTCGGTCACCGGCAGGTTGCCCTTGATGTAGGCATCGATGCACGAGGCCACGAACGCCTGCCGGTTGGCCGGCTGCGCGGCGCTGGAGAAACCACGCGACCAGGTCCAGCCGCCCAGCGAGATCAGCACCTTCACGTTGGGGTACTTCGCCTTCAGCTGCTTCAGCTGGTTCCAGTTGCCGCGCAGCGGCTGGTCCCAGGTGTCGGCGCTGCCGCTCACGCTTTCGCCGGCACCGAAGGCCTTGGTGTAGTCGGCGAAGGCATCGCCGCCCACGCCCGTGTTCGGGTCGGAGGCCTGGGTGACGCCCACTTCGCAGCGGTTGTTGCGCACGTTGCCGAAGGCATAGTTGATGTGGGTGAGACGGGCAGCCGAGCCGCTGCTGTCGATGTTCTTCACCCGGTAGTTGCGGCCATAGATGCCCCACTGGGTGAAGTAGCCGATGACCCGCTTGCCGGTTCCGCCGCCGCTGTCGGCCAGGGTGGTGGCGCTGGTCGCGGTGCCCTGGGCGGAGGCATTGCCGGCGTTGTCGCGGGCCCGCACGCGGTAGCTGTAGGTGGTGGAGGCCGTCAGGCCACCGTCGACATAGCTGGCGCTGGACGGCGAGCCGACCAGGCTGCCGTTGCGGTACACGTCGTAGCCGGCCACACCGCTACCGCCGGTGTTGTCGGTGGACGGGCTCCAGCTGAGCGCGATGCTGCTGGACGTGCGCGTTCCCACCGCCAGACCGCCGGGCACGCTGGGGGCGGTGGTATCGCCACTGGCCGCGTTCACCGTGATGGTGATGGTGGGCGTGCTGGTGGTGGCGTTGTTGTTGTCGGTGGCGACCGCGCGCAGGGTGTGGCTGCCGGCGCTGGCGTTGGCCCAGCTGGCGCTGTAAGGCGCGCTGGTGTCCACGCCGATGGAACTGCCATCGCGGAAGAACTCGACCTTGCTGATGCTGCCGTCGGCGTCGCTGGCGGTGGCGCTGACCGTGATCGTGCTGCCCGCGCTGAAGCTGGCGCCATTGGCCGGGGAGGTCAGGCTGACCACCGGCGGCTGGTTGGCGCCGCTGCCATCACAGGCGCCCAGGTTGGTGTAGTAGGGCGCACCGGCCGGGTGGTCCGGCGGGGCGTTCCAGATGTCCTGGTTGGCCCGGTAGAGCACGCCGGCCTTCTGCAGGGTATCGCCGGCCCGGTAGATCTTGGCCTGGTCCCATTCGGCCACGCCGGCGCAGCTGGCGGCCTGGGCCAGGCCGGGCAGGGCGGCGGCCCCGGCGGCCAGGGCCAGCAGCCAGGCCAGGCGGCGCGGGCGACAGCGGCGGGGGGAAGGTTCGGCACTGCGTACATCGGCACTCTGCACAAACGTGTCGTACATGGTGTTTCTCCGATCGACCAAGAGGCGCGCGGGCCCCGATGGCACCGCGCGTAACGCAGGTCCGGGCGTCGCCGGGGAAGGCGACGGTGGGAGCGGACGGGGTACCTGGCCGGGCCGGGGAGAGAGTCCGGCTGGCCGGGTAGGGACAACGTTGTCATCAATTGCCCGGTCAATCCGTGAGCCAGCGCATGGTTCCGCGATTCCGGGGTTCCGGGATTCCCGCGAAGAGCGGCGCTGGCGCGCGGTTGGCTGCCATCGGCGGGGCCCCCTCGTGGCTGGGGATTGCCGAGAACAGCGGATTTCTGGGGGAGGGCCGGGCGGCTGGGGTCAGGCGGGGACGCCGTAAACCCGTCCATGGGGGCTTAGCCGCGGCATCCATGCTGCGGATACCCCGCCTGG
>NZ_JACVUD010000095.1:0-16319 GCF_016624905.1 Stenotrophomonas sp. S49
CGGGTAGGTGCCGACCGTTGGTCGGCACACCGGTTTGAATCGCTCGCTGTAGGCGAGCGGCTGATGGTGAAGCGGGTAGGTGCCGACCGTTGGTCGGCACACCGGTTTGAATCGCTCGCTGTAACCGGGGTTGTAGAGTCGAGCCATGCTCGACTGCATTCACCATCAGTCGAGCATGGCTCGACTCTACAAAAAACGAAAAAGGCCGGCTTTCGCCGGCCTTCTCATTCACCACGCAGGTGCGTGGATCATTCCGATTCCCACCACATCCAGAAGCTGTCCCACAGGCGCTTGAAGAAGCCGGCCTGTTCAACAGCCGCCACGGCCACCAGCGGGGCTTCCGCCACCACCTTGCCGTCCAGGGTGACCTTCACGGTGCCGATCTGCTGACCAGCGGTGAACGGTGCTTCCAGGGTCTTTGGCACGTCGATGCTCGGCTTCAGGTCGTTGTAGCGGCCGCGCGGCACGCTCACCAGCATCGGCTGGGCCACGCCCAGCTGCACCTTGTCGGTGGTGCCCTTCCAGACCTTGTGCTCGGCCACGGCCTTGCCCGGCTCGTACAGGCGGTGGGTTTCGAAGAAGCGGAAGCCCCAGTTCAGCAGGGCCAGGCTGTCATCGGCGCGCTGCTTTTCCGACGAACCACCCAGCACCACCGCGATCAGGCGCTGGTCGCCGCGCTGCGCCGAGCTCATCAGGCAGTAGCCGGCTTCGGAGGTGTGGCCGGTCTTGATGCCGTCCACGCTGCCATCGCGCCACAACAGCAGGTTGCGGTTGGGCTGCTTGATGTTGCCGACCTGGAATTCCTTGATCTTGTTGTAAGCGTAGGTTTCCGGGTAATCGCGCACCATCGCCCGGCCCAGCAGGGCCAGGTCGTAGGCGGTGCTGTGGTGGCCTTCGGCGGTCAGGCCGTGGGCGTTCACGAAGTGCGAGTTCTTCATGCCGATCTTGGCGGCGTAGCTGTTCATCAGCGAAGCAAAGGCTTCTTCGCTGCCGGCCACGTGTTCGGCCAGGGCGATGGCGGCGTCGTTGCCCGACTGGATCGCCATGCCCTTTTCCATGTCTTCCAGGCGCGCGGTCTGGTTCACCGGGAAGCCGCTGTAGCTGCCGTCGGTGCCGGCGCCGCCTTCGCGCCAGGCGCGCTCGCTCATCATCACCTGGTCATCCGCGCGCACCTTGCCGTTCTTGACCTCCGCGGCGATGACATAGGAGGTCATGACCTTGGTGATGCTGGCCGGGGCCAGTTCTTCGTGCACGTTCTCGCCGGCCAGCACCTGGCCGGTGGCGTAATCCATCAGGACCCACGCCTTGGAAACAGTCGGCACCGGGGCCGGCGGCGTGGCCACGGTTGCCGGCGCAGCGGCGGCGGCAGGTGCCGGGGTGGCCGGGGTCGGCAGGGGGGTCTGGGCGGAAGCCAGACCGACCACCAGGGTGGCGGCCAGGGCAGTGGCGGCGGAACGGAAATTCATGGGACAGCAGGCTCCAGGGACGGCCAGGATGGAGGGTGGTACGAAGCGGCCATTGTAAGGCCGACGGGGCGGAGGCCGGCAGCACCGGCCCCGGTCGAATCAGTCTTTGACGATCTGCGGTGCGCCCAGGCCCAGACCGGCGATGCGGCCGACAAGTTCCGCGGCGCTGGCATGGTCGGTGGCGGGTACGCGCAGACGGAACAGGGTGCGGCCGCCGGCGGCGATGTCGCTGATGGTGGCGCCGACGATGCCGGCCGCGTTCAGCTGGCCCATGGCACGGGTGGCGTTGTCGCGGCTGGAAAAGCTGGCCACCTGCACCATCACCGCACCCACAACCTGCTGCGACAGCGTGGGCGCGGGGGCCGGCGTGCTGCGTGCCGGGGCGGCAGCTGCGCGCGGTGCGGCGGCGACCACGGCCACCGGTGCACGCGGCGCCGGGGCGCTCGGCGGCAGCGCGCTCACTGCCACGTCCGGCAGGGTGCTGCTGGCAGCCTGGGTGGTGGCCGGCTGGCCACGTGCGGGCATGGCATCGGCAGGCAGGCGCTGCACCAGGCGGTCGATATCGCTGGCCGGCGTGCTGCGCGCTGCTGCTGTGGGGCGTGCCGAGGCCACCGCCGTGGCGGCAGCGGCTTCGGCGGCACGGCGCTCGCGGCGCGACGGCTTCTGCGCCAGCAGGTTGCCTTCGCCCGGCTGCAGCGCGCGCACTTCCACATTGCCGGTGCCGCGCTGGGTGATGCCCAGGCGCACGGCGGCGGCATAGCTCAGGTCCACCACGCGGCCATCGTGGAACGGACCACGATCGTTGACGCGCACGATCACCGATTCGCCGTTGTCCAGGTTGGTCACGCGGGCGAAGCTGGGCAGCGGCAGCGTCTTGTGTGCGGCGGTGAACTGGTACATGTCGTAGACCTCGCGGTTGGAGGTCAGGCGGCCATGGAACTTGGCACCGTAATACGACGCGGTACCGCGCTCGACATAGTCATGGGTGTCGTCCAGCACTTTGTACGACTTGCCCAGCACCACATACGGCGATTTGTTGCCGATGGTCGAGCGTTCGACCGCGGTCACTTCCGGCTCGGGAATGCAGGCCACGTTGGGCACGTAGCTGGGTGTGCTGTCCTTCACGCCGGGCTTGTACAGGCCACCGGCGGTGTAGTTGCCGCGCGTGCTCAGGTCTTCGGTGGCCGCCGCATAGGGCGAACCGTCCGGGCAGTGCGCCGGGCGCCCGCCCTTGCCCTGCACCACCGTGCCGGGCACCTTGCCGCCGTGGCCGGCGCTGGGCTTGTTCGGCGCGCTGCTGCACGCAGCCAGTGCGAGTACTGCCAGTGCGGGAACCAGCCATTTGATGTTCATGCCGGGGGCAGCTCCTGTCCGGCAATGGCCTGGGACAACTGGTGCACGGCCATCGCGTACATCTTCGAGAGGTTGTAGCGGGTAATGGCGTAGTAGTTCTGGAAGCCCAGCCAGTACTGCTTGCCGGTGCTGCCTTCCAGGGTGATGGGCGTTGCGGTGGCGCCCGCCGGGACCGGCGCGCTGGGCTGGTAGCCGCGCTGCGCCAGGTCGGCCAGCGACCAGGTGGGCATCCACTCGGTGGGGTTGAACTCCTCGCGGCCCGGCGCCAGCGTGGCCGGCACCACCACGGGCCCGCCGCGCACCCAGCCACCCTTCTTCACGAAGTAATTGGCGATGGACGAGAACACATCGTCGTAGCTGGTGAACAGATCACGGCGGCCATCGCCGTTGCCGTCCACGGCGTAATCCAGATAGCTGGACGGCATGAACTGGCCCATGCCCATCGCCCCGGCGTAGCTGCCCTTGAGCGTGGTGATGTCCAGTTTTTCTTCGCGGCCCAGTTCGAACAGCTTGGCCAGTTCATCGCGGAAAAACAGCTCGCGGCGCACTTCGCGTTCCAGCTTGGCCGGGTCGCCACTGCGCGGGTAATAGAAGGCCAGGGTGTACAGCGCATCCAGCACGCGGTGGTTGCCGGCGTTCTTGCCGTAGCTGGTTTCCACGCCGATGATCGCCACGATCACTTCGGCCGGCACCCCGGTGCGCTGCTGCACGCGGTCCAGTTCGGCACGGTGTTCGGCCAGGAACGCGCGGCCGCCGTCGATGCGCGCCTTGCTGATGAACATCGGCCGGTATTCGTTCCACGGCTTCACCCGTTCGGCCGGGCGGGCCATGGCGGCAATGATGGGCTGGCGCACCTGCGCCTGGTCCAGCACGGCGCTGATCTGCTGCGGTGCCAGGCCGTAGCGCTTGGCGGTATCGGCAATGAAGTTCGCGCGCGCGGTTTCAAACGGCACCGGGGTCAGATCCACCGGCGGTGCGGTGCTGGCGGCAGCTTCCGGCGCGGCTTCGGCCGGGCCCTGCGGCTTGCTGGCCGGGTGGCGCGGCGAACTGCTGGCCTGCGGAGACGACGGGGGGGACGTCGGCTGGGTCGCGCAGGCGACCAGGCCGAGGGTGAGCATGCAGGCCAGAGTGCGTCGAATCATCACCGCAGGTTAGCAGGTCATGGATGAATTAAAACCCCTAACACCATGAATCACAACGATTTGCCTGCAGGCAAACGCTTTTGTGAAAACGGTGTGAGTGACCTGCCGCATTCAGAAACAGAGGTGGCCGGTTGCGTCCCCATCCCCGCAGACGCAACCGGCGACCGGATCCGGTCGGTACCTGCGCGGCTGCCGCTCCCCAGTGGCAGTGCTCCGCGCTCCCTGTACCCGTTGGATCAGTACTGCTTTCCCGCCCGGCGCCCCTCGCGCTGCATCGGTGATGGCGCGCCGTGCCGAACGGGCCGCCATTGTGCAGGCCGATTGCGACAAATCTATTGATCAAGATCAACACCGCGTCAAAGTGTGATTGATCGCCCACTTTTATTGGAACTTCGTCAGCGAGTGGGCGTTCACGCGGGGTTACGCAAACGCTTACAGAAACGCCTTTGCGCAGATTCAGGTGGCGAACGCCGGGGAATGGCGGCGTTTTCGGGCGGCGCATCGTGTCGCTATCGCCACTTTGGGTGCATCGTGCGGCGCCCTTCTGACGAATTCGACTTTCAAACTTTCCTCATTGGTGCGGCGGGCGCGGCGTGCGAAACATGCGGGGCCACCGACAACGGGTGGCACGGGACTCCAATCCCGTTAACCGATGCGTTGTTTACGCTTGCCAGTCGGCGTCGTCTTTTCCGTGTGGGCGACGCCGGCTGGCAATCCGTCCGTGCGTCTTTGGCGGGCGGTGCGTGGAGGGCCTTGCGCCCGCCGGAGTTCCCGCATTGGTTACCGGTATTGGAGCCACGCATCGCCTGCCACCCTCGCCCTGCGTGCGGGGTGGCGGATCTGCCTGCCGCGCGAGGATCCTGCCATGACGCTATCGCCTTACCCGTACCTGTTCGCCACCCTGGGCGACGCCGCCCATCAACTTCCGGCGGACATCGCCCGCGCCCTGGAAACCACACTGACCGCCCTGCTGGGCGCCCTGCGGCGCATCCGCCAGGTGGACGCCGCCGATGGGCAGGCCTGGCAAGGGCGGCAGCACACGCCGGGGCAGCGCATGGCGCTGGCGCGCATCGACCGCGCCAACAGCGGCCTGACCTTCCTGCTGTAACTGCTGCATGCCGCCGAACGCGTGCGGGTGGACGGCGACGAAGCCCAACAACTGGGAGACGACGCCCGCGAGGGCTTGCTGCTGGCCTGCCGGGGGTTGTCCGAATACGTGGATGTGCAGTTGCGCGTGGCGTGAGCGGAACGCGTACTGGCTGTTGGCTGTTCGTAGAGTCGAGCTTGCTCGACTGCTTTGCGCGAAAAGCAGTCGAGCAAGCTCGACTCTACAAGGGCAAAAGCGAAGTCGAGCAAGCTCGACTCTACAAAAGCCAAAGCGTAGTCGGCCACCATCGACGGTACGCGGCAAGAGCCAAAGCGCAGTCGAGCACAATTGTCGGTACGCGACGAAGGCCAAAGCGTAGTCGAGCACCATCGACGGTATGCGACGAGGGCAAAAGCGCAGTCGAGCACCGTCGTCGGTACGCAACGAAGGCAAAAGCGTGGTCGAGCACCGCGGACGGTACGCAACAAAGGCCAAAGCGCCGTCGGGCACCGTCGACGGTACGCGACGAGGGCCATAACGCAGTCGTGCGCCGGGGTCAGATCCCGTTCCCCGTAGAGGGGGATCCGACCCCCAGGGGTGTCAGCCGTAGCCACCGTGCACGGGGTTGTGGCTGCGCACGGCCATGACCAGGCCGAAGCCGGCCAGCAGCGATACGGCGGACGTGCCGCCGTAGCTGATCAGCGGCATCGGTACGCCCACCACCGGCAGCAGGCCGGAAATCATGCCGCCGTTCACCAGCACATAGACGAAGAAGGCCAGGCCGGTGGCCCCGGCCAGCAGGCGCGAATAGGAATCGCGCGACTGGCTGGCGATCCACAGGCAGCGCCCGATCACCACCAGGTACAGCGCCAGCACGGTGGCCACGCCGATCCAGCCGAATTCTTCGCTCAACACCGAGAACGCGAAATCGGTGGTCTGTTCGGGAATGAAGTTCAGGTGCGACTGCGAGCCCTCGCCCCAGCCCTTGCCGTCGAAACCGCCGGAACCGATCGCGATCTTCGACTGGATGATGTTCCAGCCGGCGCCCAGGGCGTCCATTTCCGGGTCCAGGAACATCATGATACGGTCCTTTTGGTACGGCCGCAGCAGCCAGAACCAGGCCACCGGCGCTACCGCGGCCACACCGCCCACGCCCAGCCCCACCCACCACCACGGCAGCCCGGCCAGCAGCAGCACGAACACGCCGCTGGCCGCGATCAGCACGCCGGTGCCGAAGTCGGGCTGCAGCATCACCAGGCCGGTGGGCACGCCGATGATCACCAGTGCCATCAGCACGGTGTTGAAGCGCGGCGGCAACGGCATCTTGTGCAGGTACCAGGCCACCATCATCGGCAGGCTGACCTTCAGCAGTTCGGCCGGCTGCAGGTAGAAGAACTTCAGGTCCAGCCACTGCCGTCCGTACTTGCCGGTGCCCAGCACGAACACCGCCAGCAGCGGAATCATCGAGATCGCATAGATCATCGGCGTGGCCGAGCGGATGCGCAGGATCGGCACGCGCGAAATGGCCCAGAGCGCGGCCAGGCCAACAATGAAGCGGGCGCCCTGCGCCATCACCAGGGTGTCGCCACCGGCGCTCTTCAAGGTGGCCAGGCCAATGGCCATCAAGGCGCCCAGGGCCAGGCACAGCACCCAGTCCAGGGTGCTGAAGAAGCGGCGCAGCATGTCGCCGGCCCAGCGCAGGAACACTCTCATCGCGAAGCCTCGGCGGCAGGGGGGCGCGGCGCGCTGGGGGCGGCCGCCGCTGCAGGCGGCACCGGCACAGGCTCGGGGGCAGGCGCGGGGGCAGGCACGCCCACCAGCACCGGCAGTTCGGCCAGCAGCGCGGCGGCGGCATCACCGGCCGGGCGCGCGTTCACGTCTTCGTTGTCGAAGGCGGTGGTGCCGATGGCGGTGGTGCCACGCTCGCTGTCCAGCGGCTGCATGCCTTCGGGCATCTTGCCCAGCAACCACGCATCGAAGATCTTGCGCGCGATCGGTGCCGCGGCCGAGCCACCATAGCCACCGCCTTCCACGGCAATGGCCAGGGCGATCACCGGCTGTTCGGCGGGCGCGAAGCCCACGAACAGCGCGCGGTGGCGCAGGTGCATGGGCAGGCTCTTGGGGTTCACCGCCGCGGTGCCCTTGCGGCTGATCACCTGCGCGGTACCGGTCTTGCCGGCCATGCTGTACGGCGCGCCGACGGCCATGCGCGCGGCGCTACCGCCGGGCTGCATGGTGGCCATCATGCCTTCGCGCACGGCCTGCACGTTGTTCGGGTTGGGGCTGACCGGCTTGCTCGGCCCGGCTTCGGTGGTCACCCAATCGTGGTCGAAGCCGGCGCGCTGCTGCATGACCAGATGCGGGGTGCGCAGCTGGCCATCGGCCAACGCGCTGACGCCGCGCGCCAGCTGCAGCGGGGTGACCTTCCAGTCGCCCTGGCCGATGCTGATGTTGACCGTATCGCCGGGGTACCAGCGTTCCTTGCGGCTCTTGGCCTTGTAGGCCGGCGACGGCAGGATGCCGCCGATCTCGCCGGTCAGGTCGATGCCGGTCGGCGCGCCGAAGCCGTAGTACTCCATGTAATGGTCGAAGCGCTCGATGCCCAGATCCAGCGCCAGCTTGTAGTAGTAGGTGTTCACCGATTGCGCGATCGACTTGCGCAGGTCGGTCCAGCCATGGCCGCCGCGGTGCGAATCGCCCCAGCCGCGGCTGGTGCCGGGCAGGTAGAACATGCCGGTGGACAGCACCTTGTCTTCCGGCCGGCGCACGCCCGAATCCAGGCCGGCCAGGCCGATCAACGGCTTCAGGGTAGAACCGGGCGCCACGCCGCCCAGCACCAGGCGGTTGAACTGCGGCCGCGACGGGTTCTCGTTCAGCGCCTTGAAATCGGCATGGGAAATGCCGTTGACGAACAGGTTCGGGTCGTAGGACGGCAGGCTGACCATCGCCAGCACTTCACCGGTGCGCGGGTCCATCGCCACGGCCGAGCCTTCCTGCTCGCCGAAGGCGGCGACCATGGCGCGCTGCAGGTCGGCATCGATGGACAGGCGCAGATCGGCACCGGACTGCGCGGCCACCCGGCCGATGGTGCGGATGGCCCGCCCCTGCACGTTGGTTTCCACCTGCTCGTAGCCGACCTTGCCGCGCAGCTCGTGCTCGTAATAGCGCTCCAGGCCGGACTTGCCGATGTGGGTCAGGGCCGCATTGCCCTCGCCCAGCATTTCCAGATCCTTGTCGTCCACCCGGCCGACGTAGCCGATGATGTGCGCGAACAGGTCGCCATAGGGGTAGCGGCGGGTCAGGTAGGGTTCCAGCTCCACGCCGGGGAAGCGCCAGCGGTCCACCGCGAACCGGGCCATTTCCTCGTCGGTCATGCGCAGCTTCAGGGTGACCGGCAGGAACTTGCGGCGCGCCTTGCGCGATTTGTTGAACGCTTCCAGCTCTTCGGGGCTGATGCTGATGATCTTCGCCAGCCCTTCCAGGGTGGCGTCCATGTCCTTCACCTTGTCCGGGGTCACGTCCAGGCGGAAGGCCGGCACGTTCTCGGCCAGCAGGCGGCCATTGCGGTCGTAGATCATGCCGCGCCCGGGCACCACCGGCCGCGGCTTGATGCGGTTGGCTTCCGAACGCGTGGCGTAGATGTCGTGGTCCAGCACCTGCAGCTTGAAGTACCAGCCGCCCAGGCCCAGCAGACAGACCAGCACGCCCAGGAAGCCCAGCGCCGCGCGGCGGCGGAACTGTTCGGCTTCAGCGTGCGGGTTCTTCACCTGCCGGCGCGGAATCATGGCTCAGCGCCCACGCTTGCCGAAGCGCACCGCGTCCAGCAGCACGAACACCAGCGGCCACAAGCCCATGCCCAGCAGCGGTGCCCACCAGTACGACCACGGCAGGGTCGGTTCGTCCACCACGATGTGTACCAGCGCGCTGACGATGCGGTCGTTGAACAGCAGGCCGCCGATGGCCAGCATCTGCTGGGACATCGGGAAGAAGCGGATGCGGGCACGGAAGCGCTGCAGGATGAAGGCCAGCATGACCAGGCGCAGGGCCTGTTCACCCAGCACCCCGCCGTACAGCAGGTCGGCCACCACGCCGCTGGCGAAGGCGATGCCCAGGCCCACGCGTTCGGGGGCTTCGATCACCCAGTAGGCCAGCACCAGCGCCAGCCAGTACGGGCGCAGCGGCTGCAGCAGCGCCGGCAACGGCAGCAGGCCCAGCAGCAGCGCCACCACCAGGCTGGCCGGCAGCACCCACGGGTTGTCGCGCAGGCGGCTCATCGTGCGGGCTCCTGCGTGGTGGGCGGGGTCGGCGTTGCTGCAGGCGGAGCCGTCGGCGGCGGTGCAGACGATGCCGAAGACGGAGCAGGTGCCGGTGCCGGAGCGGCGGCGCCCGGGGCGGCCGCGGCCGTTGCGCTGTCGGCGGGAGCGTCGGCAGCCTCCATCTGCAGGCTCTGCCGCAGCGCCTGCGGAATCCGGATCGCCGCACCGGGGCGGAGCAACAGCACGTCGCGACCGCGATCCAGCTGCGCTGCCGGCTTCAGTTCGCCCACCAGGAAGGCGTGGGTATCGTCCGGGCGCAGGCCGGTGATGGTGCCGACCGGGAAGCCGGCCGGGAATCGCCCGCCCAGGCCGGAGGTGACGATCTCATCGCCCACTTCCACGCCCGCGCTGAGCGGAATGTCACGCAGTTCCAGGGTATCGCCACGGCCATAGACGATCAGCCGCACGCCGTTGCGGGCCACGGTGACCGGCACGGCATGGTCGGGGTCGGTCAGCAGCAGCACGGTGGAGGTGCCACCGGTGGTGCTGATCACCTGCCCCATCAGGCCACCGGCGTCGATCACCGCCTGGCCCACGTGCACGCCTTCGCGACTGCCGGCATCAAGCACCAGGCGCTGCTTCACCGGGTCCAGGTCGATATCCAGGATCGGCGCCAGCTGTACGTCCAGCCCGCTGCGCTCGGCCACGTTCAGCAGTTCGCGCAGCTGGGCGTTGTCCAGTGCGGCGGTCTGCAGGCGGGTCAGGCGCGCATTGGCCAGCAGCAGCTGGTTGCGCAGTTCGCGGTTCTCGGTCACCAGCTGGCCATGGCTGGCCGCGCTGTCCTTCACCTGGCTGCCCAGCTTGCCGGGCAGGCCGGCCAGCGACCACACCGGCTGCACCAGGCTGTTGGCCTGTTCGCGCAGGCGCGCCAGCCAGCCGGCCTGGTCATCCAGCACGATCAGGGTGATGGCCAGCGCCAGATAGGCCAGCAGCCGCAGCGGGCTGGCGGCATCACCGGAACGGGAGGCGACGGGGGGTCCGGCGTAGGGCGGCACGTCAACGATTCAACTGGCAGAAGGCGGAAGGGAAACATGCGGGCGCCCCGCCGGTGCGGGCCGGCCCATGCGGGCAGGCCGCACCCCGGAGGGGCGCTGCGGGCGGGAGCAGCCGGGACGGCTTATTCCGGCGCAAAGAACTCGTTGCCGTGCATGTCCACCAGCTCCAGCGCACGACCGCCACCGCGGGCCACGCAGGTCAGCGGATCGTCGGCCACCTGCACGTGCAGGCCGGTTTCCTCGGAAATCAGGCGGTCCAGGTCGCGCAGCAGGGCGCCACCACCGGTCAGCACGATGCCGCGCTCGGCCACGTCGGCGCACAGTTCCGGCGGGGTCTGTTCCAGCGCCAGCTTGACCGCGCTGACGATGCCCGACAGCGGCTCGTGCAGGGCTTCCAGCACCTCGTTGGAGCTGATCTTGATCATCTTCGGCACGCCCTCGGCCAGGTTGCGACCGGAGATTTCCATCTCGATCACTTCCGCCTGCGGGTAGGCGCAGCCCAGCTCCACCTTGATGCGTTCAGCGGTGGCTTCACCGATCAGCATGCCGTGGTTGCGGCGCACGTAGTTGGTGATCGACTCGTCGAAGCGGTCGCCACCAATGCGCACCGAGGCCGAATAGACGATGCCGTTCAGCGAGATCACCGCCACTTCGGTGGTGCCGCCGCCGATATCGATGACCATCGAGCCGCGGGCTTCGGTGACCGGCATGCCGGCGCCGATCGCGGCGGCCATGGGCTCTTCGATCAGGAACACATCACGGGCACCGGCTTCCTCGGCCGATTCCTTGATGGCGCGGCGCTCGACCTGGGTGGAACCGGCCGGCACGCAGACCAGCACGCGCGGGCTGGGGCGCAGCACGCGGGACTTGTGCACCTTCTTGATGAAGTGCTTGAGCATCGCCTCGGTGTAGGTGAAATCGGCGATGACGCCGTCCTTCATCGGGCGGATGGTGGTGATGTGGCCCGGGGTACGGCCCAGCATCTGCTTGGCTTCGGCGCCTACGGCTGCCACCGAGCGGGTGCCACCAATGGCACGGTCCTGGCGCACGGCCACGACCGACGGCTCGTTCAGCACGATCCCCTGCCCGCGCACGTAGATGAGGGTGTTGGCCGTGCCCAGGTCGATGGACAGGTCGTTGGAGAACATGCCACGGAGTTTCTTGAACATCTGAGGAAGGAGTCCTGAGGGGTGTCGTGCCCGCCGCGGGATGGCGAAAAAATGGGCAGAAATCGAGGCCGACAAGCCTAGCAACCCGCCTGCCGCCGAGCAAGGAAAAAACTAGCTGAACCCGCGTCTTCACAGGCTTTCGGCCTGATCGGGCATCACCCGGTTCTGGCCCTGAGCGGCACCAGCGGGTAACCTTTGCGCCGTCGGGCGCCCATGGGCGCCGTTTGCTTGCCCGCCGAAGCGGGCCGGCCCACCCCAAAATTCACCGCATAGGCTTACATCGATGTCCGCTCTGATCTGTGGTTCTCTTGCCTTCGACACCATCATGGTGTTCCCGGACCAGTTCAAGAATCACATCCTGCCGGACAAGGTGCACATCCTGAACGTGTCCTTCCTGGTCCCGCGCATGCGTCGCGAGTTCGGCGGCTGCGCCGGCAACATCGCCTACAACCTGCACCTGCTGGGCGGCGAGCCGATCCCGATGGGCACCGTGGGTTCGGATTTCGGCCCCTACCGCGAATACTTCGAAGGCCTGGGCATCGACCTGTCGCGCGTGCGCGTGATCGATGAGCTGTTCACCCCGCAGGCGTTCATCACCACCGACCACGACAACAACCAGATCACCGCCTTCCACCCGGGCGCGATGATGCGTTCGTACGAAAACCACGTGCGCGGCGTGCCGGGCGTGACCCTGGGCCTGGTCGGCCCGGACGGCCGCGAGGGCATGATCCAGAACGCGCAGGAATTCCACGAAGACGGCATCCCGTTCATCTTCGACCCGGGCCAGGCCATGCCGCTGTTCAACGGCCCGGAGCTGCGCGCGTTCATCGAGCAGGCCGACTACGTGGTGGTGAACGACTACGAGTCGAACCTGCTGCAGGAACGCACCGGCTGGGACGAGAAGGAGATCGTGAGCCGGGTGAAGGCCTACATCACCACCCGCGGCCCGAAGGGCGCGGTGATCCACACCCCGGAAAAGAGCTACGACATTCCGCCGGCGCACGAGCGCCGCGTGGTCGACCCGACCGGCTGCGGCGACGCCTTCCGCGCCGGCCTGATCTACGGCATCCAGAAGGGTTACGACTGGCTGACCATCGGCCGCATGGGCAACCTGATGGGCGCGCTGAAGGTCGAGCACCCGGGCACCCAGAACCAGCGCTTCACCTTTGACGAGTTCAACGAGCAGTTCAAGCAGCAATTTGGCTACGCGCTCAGCGCGTAACCAAATTGCCCGCGCATTCCACCTTATCCCCGCGCCTTCGGCGCGCCCCCTTGAACAACAAGGGGGCTCTTCACCCGATGCACTACGAAGACTGCGCTGGGTAGGTGTCGACCTTGGTCGACACGCCGGGCATGGCCCGGCACGGCCGAATGATCACCCCTGCCAAGCCGCGTGCAACGCGCGGCAATCGGCGAAATGCCAATCCGCGCGACCCGGCCACGGGTTGTCCGGCTGGTTGACCAGCACGGTGCGCGCACCGGCGGCGCGGCCACAGTCCAGATCGTAGGCGTGGTCGCCCACCATCACCGCCCCGCCGGCGCTGGCCCCCCAGCGCCGCAGATGCTGCTGCACACCATCGGGCGAGGGCTTGGGCACCGCTTCATCGCGGCCGATGATGGCGCCATCGTCGAACAGATCCCCTACCCCGATCGAATCCAGCGTCAGCTTGGCCAGCGCATGGTCGTTGCGGGTCAGGATGCCGAGCTGGCAGCCGGCCGCGGCCAGCGCACGCAGCAGCGCCACCGCCCCCGGCGCCGGCAGTGCGCCTGCGGCCAGCGCCCGCTCGTGGTCCAGCAGCCAGGCGTGCTTCTGCGCCGCCTCCGCCGCCGGCAGGCCGGCCAGGTGCGCCAGGATGTCCGCACTGGGCGGGATGCCCAGCGCGCGCTTGATGCCGTCGAAATCATGCATGGCCACGGTCAGCGTGCCATCCATGTCGAACACCCAGTGGCGCACGGCCGACAGGGGTGGGGCCACCGTCGCGTGGGCCGTTACTTCCACCACGACGGCATGCGGCTGCTGTCCACGCCGCCGGTTTCGAACACCGCGGTGCGGGTGCCGCCGGCCTTCACCGGGAACTCGATGCTGATCGACTGGCCCTTCTGCGCCAGCTTCCACAGCGCCTTCTGGTCGGTGATGAACATCGCGATGGCCTCGTCGGTCTTCGGCCGCCACGCAGCCATCGATATCGGCTTGCCGTCGTCCACGGTCACCTTCACCGTGCACTGCGGGCAGCGGAAATCGCCGGCCTGCAGCACCAGGTAGGCGTGCCGCTTCCATTCGGGGTGATCGCGGAACACCAGCTGCACCGGCTTGGCGCCGCTGCCATCCACGTCCACCCGTTCCTTGCTGTAGATCGACGCCGAACGCTGCACGCCCTTGCTGCCGACCGGAATCTCGTTGTACTGCCACAGCGCCTGCATGCGGCGCAGGTTCCGCGCGGCATCGGCCTTGGCCTTCACCTCATCGAAGCCGGCGGCAATGCGCCCGGCGGCGGCGGTGTCCTTGTACTGGTCCAGCAGCGAACCGCCGTGGATGCGTGCGCGTTCCCAGTCCTGTGCGGCCACGGCGGTGTCGTACTGCTTGGCCACGTCGTCGGCCTTGGCTTCCTTCTGCGCCTGCGCAGCCGCGGCCGCCGCTTCCTGCGCCTTGCGCTCTTCTTCGGGGTTGCTGCAGGCGGCCAGCGCCAGGGTGCAGGCGGCGATCAGGAACAGACGTTTCATGTGGAGGTCCTTCGTGTGTGCACAGATATGTAGAGTCGAGCCATGCTCGACTGGCTCTTCAAGAGCAGTCGAGCATGGCTCGACTCTACAGAGCAACGGCAGTCGAGCAAGCTCGACTCTACGAAAAAGCGCCGGGGGGTGCCCGGCGCTTCTGCTTACTTGGCTTCGGCCTTGGCCAGCATGTCCTGCACCGAGGCGGTGGTGATCGGGTGGTAACCCGGCTTGGCCTTCTCGAAGGCCTGCTTGGCGAACGCCAGGCCCTCGGGCGTCTTCACCAGTTCGGCGTAGATCGGCATGATCAGCTTGCGACGGCCCACGCGCTCGATGAACGCACCGGCCGCTTCGTTGGCCTGGGTGTAGCCGCTGCGGATGGTCAGCGGGTACCAGCGCATGGCGATTTCACCGTTCGCGGTGCCGGTGAAGTGGTAGGCCTTGTCCAGCGCGGCCAGCTTGTCCAGCGGCAGGGTGGTGCCCAGACCGTCGATGAAGCGCACCCATTCCTGGGTGCCCCATTCGGCGGTGACCTGGCTGCCCGGCAGGCTGCCGGCGCCGGAGAAGGCGATGCGCGCGGCATCGACGCTGCTGAAGTTGCGCGACTGCGCCTTGGCGGCGAACGCCGGGATGCCCGGCTCGTCCAGCCATGCCTTCAGTTCGGCTTCGCTCACCGCCGTCGGGTTCTTCGGCAGCAGGTTCTTCTTCAGGTACTCGACGAACTGGTCGGTGTTGGCGCTCTGGAAGGCGTGGTCATCGAACCAGCCACGCAGGAACGGATCGAAGGTTTCGCGGCCGAAGCGCTGTTCCAGGAACTCCAGGAACCAGGAACCCTTCACGTAGGCCACCTGGCTCAGGGCTTCGTCGGGGTCACGCTCGTTCAGCGGCGGCAGTGCCAGGGCCTGGTCGGCCGGGCTCATGTCCTTCACTTCGGCCAGCAGGTCGGTCTGGTCGATCTGCTTTTCCATTTCGGCCATTTCCTTGCCGTACAGGGCTTCGGTAATGCGCCCCTGCACGTAGGTGGTGAAGCCTTCGTTCAACCAGATGTCCTTCCAGCTGGCATTGGTGACCAGGTTGCCCGACCAGCTGTGCGCCAGTTCGTGGGCCACCAGCGAAACCAGCGACTTGTCGCCGACGATCACGGTGGGCGTGGCGAAGGTCAGGCGCGGGTTTTCCATGCCGCCGAACGGGAACGACGGCGGCAGCACCAGCATGTCGTAGCGGCCCCAGCGGTATTCGCCGTACAGCTTCTCGGCGGCACCGATCATCTTCTCGGTGTCTTCGAATTCCTTGGCGGCCTTGTTCACCATGGTCGGCTCGGCCCAGACACCAGAACGGCCGGAAATCGGCTCGAACACCAGGTCACCGGCGGCGATGGCCAGCAGGTACGACGGAATCGGCTGCGGCATCTTGAAGGTGTAGTCACCGTCACGCGCGGCCTTGGGATCGTTGTCGGCGCTCATCAGCACCATCACGTCCGGGCGCGAGACCACGTGCGCGCTGTAGGTGAAGCGCACGCTCGGGGTGTCCTGCAGCGGCACCCAGGAACGGGCGTGGATGGCCTGCGACTGGCTGAACATGAAGGGCAGCTTCTTGCCCTCGGTCATCGACGGCTCCAGCCACTGCAGGCCCGAGGCGGTCGGGGCGGTGTGGTAGCTCACTTCCACCTTGGCCGGCTGGGCCGGGGCTTCGATGGTCAGCTTGCTGCCGAACACCTTGTCGACCGGGGCCAGTTCGAACTTCAGCGGGCTGCGCGCGCCGTCGGCGGCGATGGCCTCGACCTTGGAAACGCTCAGCTCACGGGTGTCCAGCACCAGCTGCTGGGCGTCCTTCTGCTTCCATTCCAGGGTGTAGGTAGCGGTGCCGCCAATCTGCTTCTGGTCGAAGTCCAGCTTCAGATCCAGCGCGATGTCCTTGATGACGACCTTGTCCGGCTCGGCATAGGAGCTTTCGTCGTGGCTGCGGTTTTCGGCGTTCACGGGGGCGGCGGGGGCCTTTTCGGCAGTCGGGGCGGCGGCGGGCGCGGGCCCCGCCGGGGGGCAGCCGGCGGCCCGGGCCCCCGGCCGCGGGTGGGGGCTA